>NZ_JBRILT010000001.1:0-271710 GCF_052977065.1 Shewanella sp. 125m-1 | reverse complement strand
TTCGAACCCTCGATGGGAGTTAAAGCCCATACTCCCTTAGCAGGGGAGCGCCTTCGGCCACTCGGCCACCTCTCCGTTTCTTGGCGCACATATTACTGTCTGCCGAAAATAAGTCAAACCCTTTTTAAGAAAGCATTCCCGTTTGAGCTGTTTTTAAGCACCTTGCTTGTATAACAGTCTAACTTCCCCTTCAAATTGGATTTTTTAACTGTTTATGGAAACTTATAGACTCGAAAATTTGAAAAGTCAGCTATCAACTGACGACTAGAATTCTTCAATTGATCTCATTAAGATCAAAAGTTACCCACATCGATTAGTATTAGCATATTCAAGAGACATAAAATAAAAAAGCCAGTTATTAACTGGCTTCTAGAATTCTTAAATTGATCTGGATTAGATCAAAAGTTACCGCCTTCTGATGGCGTACCTGATTTTTCAGACTGAATGCGCTGGTAAATCTCTTCACGATGCACAGAGACTTCTTTAGGTGCATTTACACCAATTCTTACTTGGTTACCTTTAACGCCTAATACAGTGACAGTTACTTCATCACCAATCATCAGTGTTTCACCAACACGACGAGTCAATATCAGCATTATTTTGCTCCTTTAGTTCCTAATTCTGCTTTATACGGCATAATTCCGTTATAACTGTATTATAAGGTTAGCTTAGTACAAAATAACAGTATTCTATGAGAAAAGCGTCAAATAATTACACCTTTTTCAGTAAAATATCACAGTTAAGTGTTTGAAACCTTTTTAACCAGATTGAGAATAACTTTTACCCAATAAATATCATTATCAGGTGTTAACATTAAACTAGCATGAATTAGAAGATTACCCAAATCTAAGGCTACAATATACAAACTTAGGCTAAACAACTCTCTAATTCAGTTTTAAAATAAGGGCTATTCATCTTAAATTCCCTGCCCATAAACATCAGTAAAAATCACTATCAACCGGATATATACTCGCAGGCAAAAACGGTTTTAATAAATCAAAATAAGTTTATTTATTCCATAAAAAAACGTCCATAACGGACGTTTTTATTTAAGGTTAGCTATCGCTTTAGCCTATTTAAGACAGTTTAGCGGTTATCCAAGGGATAACTTGCTCTAACGCGCCGTCAAGGTTCTCTGGCTGGCTACCGCCAGCTTGAGCCATGTCAGGACGTCCGCCACCTTTACCACCAACTTGAACAGCGATAGAAGCGACTAATTCACCCGCTTTGACTTTGCCAGTCAAATCTTTAGTCACACCAACAATCAAGTTAACCTTATCTTCGCCTGCGATAGCAAGAACCACAATACCAGATTGTAGCTTTTGCTTAAGCTCATCTTGCAGGCCGCGTAGTGCGCCTGCATCGATACCTTCAAGCTTCTTAACTAACACCTTAACGCCATTTACATCAACAGCTTCGCCAGCAAGATCGGCACTTGTCGCTGCAGCCAGCTTATCTTTCAACTGAGATAGCTCCTTTTCAAGCTGCTTAGTTTTATCAAGCTGCGCCTTAAGCTTAGTCACCACTGAAGCACTGTCACCCTTTAATAGTGCAGCAGCTTCTTCTAGGTCTGCTTGTTGCTTAGCAACATAGGCCATAGCAGCAGCACCGGTTACAGCCTCGATACGACGCACGCCTGCAGCAATACCACCTTCAGAGGTGATCTTGAATAAACCTATATCTCCAGTACGGCCAACGTGAGTACCACCACATAGCTCAATAGAGAAGTCACCCATGGTCACAACACGTACTTCAGAATCATATTTCTCACCAAACAGTGCCATTGCACCTTTTTCTTTGGCAGATTCGATATCCATGACTTCAGCAGTCAATTCGTGGTTACGACGAATTTGTGTATTAACAAGCTCTTCAACCTCTTTCAGCTCATGCGCTTTAACACCTTCAAAGTGAGAGAAGTCAAAACGTAAGCGGTCTGGATCGACCAAAGAACCTTTTTGAGTCACGTGAGTACCAAGTACTTGACGTAGCGCTGCGTGTAAAAGGTGGGTAACTGAGTGATTTAGCTCTGTTCTATGACGTAGCTTCTTATCAACATTAGCGGTTAATGCCTGACCGGTTTTAAGCTCGCCAGTGATAACACGCCCGATATGTCCAATTGCTTGACCATACTTTTGTGTGTCAGTAACAGTGAACTCAACTCCCTCTGCAATCAATATACCTTTATCGCCACTTTGACCGCCCGACTCACCATAAAATGGTGTGTTGTCGAGTACAATAACCGCTTCATCACCCGCCGCAATAGCGTCTGTTGCTTCACCTGATGTGAAGATAGCCGTTACTGTCGCTTGGTTATTAAGCTCGGTATAACCAGTGAAACGACTTTGTTCGTCAATTTTTAAACCTTCGTTATAGTCGGTATCAAACTGACCCGCAGCCTGTGCGCGACTGCGCTGCTCCGCCATTGCCACTTCAAAGCCAGCTTCATCGACAGTGATTTCACGCTCACGACAAACATCAGCAGTTAAATCGACAGGGAAGCCATAGGTGTCATAAAGCTTAAATGCTGTTTCGCCATCTAAAACATCAGTTGTTAATGCTGATAGCGCGGCATCCAAAATACCTAGCCCACGCTCTAATGTACGAGCAAACTGCTCCTCTTCAGCTTTAAGCGACTTCTCAACAATAGCTTGAGTCTCTTGCAAGCCTTTCGCTGCATCGCCCATCACTTCGATGAGTGTTGGTACTAACTTATAAAAGAAGCTTTCAGTTGCACCTAGCTTATTACCATGACGGACTGCACGACGAATAATACGACGCAGTACATAGCCGCGGCCTTCATTTGACGGCATAACGCCATCCGCAATCAAGAAGGCACATGAACGAATATGGTCAGCAATCACACGTAGCGATTTGTTTTCAAGATCTGTTACACCAAGAATAGCGGCCGCTTTCTTGATTAACGCTTGGAAAATATCAATCTCATAGTTTGAATGTACACCCTGCATAATGGCAGCGATACGCTCAATACCCATACCAGTATCAACAGATGGCTTAGGCAGTGGCTTCATCTCACCGTCAGCTTGACGGTTGTACTGCATAAATACGATGTTCCAGATCTCAATAAAGCGATCGCCATCTTCTTCAGGTGTACCAGGACGTCCACCCCAGATATGATCGCCATGATCATAGAAGATTTCAGAACAAGGTCCACAAGGACCTGTGTCGCCCATTTGCCAAAAGTTATCTGATGCGTAAGCTGCACCTTTATTGTCGCCGATGCGGATAATGTTTTCTGCTGCAACGCCAATTTTCTTATTCCAGATTTCAAACGCTTCATCATCTGTTTCATAAATGGTGACGCAAAGACGCTCTTTTGGCAGCTTTAATTCTTCAGTAAGGAAAGTCCATGCAAAGTTAATCGCTTCTTCTTTGAAGTAATCACCAAAGCTAAAGTTACCTAACATTTCAAAGAATGTATGGTGACGAGCTGTATAGCCAACGTTATCTAAATCGTTGTGCTTACCACCCGCGCGTACACAGCGCTGTGAAGAAGTTGCACGAGAGTAACTACGCTTATCAGCACCCAAAAACACATCTTTAAACTGGTTCATACCCGCATTAGTAAATAGTAGGGTTGGATCGTTCACAGGAACGAGCGAACTACTATCAACGACCTGGTGACCATTTGTGCGGAAATATTCCAAAAAAGCACTTCGCAGTGCTGCAGTGGTTTGATACATGAAACCGTCCTGAATTAGGTTGTGCAAATAGCTCCAAAAGAGCTGAGTGATAAATTTTTATGGATAGCATTATAAGCAGAGTCATGGCTAACAACCAGCCCTGTTGATACAAAACTGTGTAGTGGCTAAGAAATTAGCGCCCTGAAGCTTGAATGAGTCAATATAAGAAGATAACGGAATCTGCTAAATACTTGCTAGCGCATCAAATGTAGCCGTTTGTAGTTCGTCATAAACACAGTTGCGCAATGGGGAATATCATGACGCAATGAGTTTGTCGCTATCGAAGAGTTTTTAGTTGCAGAAAATAGAAATCTTGGATGGGTGATCTAGTCGAGCTCTCTTACGAGAATGGTCGCGGCGCACAGAGTTATTCATCGTGGAATAAAACTCATAGCGCAACCGCGAAATGCATAGCTGAAAGGCTCAGCTATGCATTTAGAGTGGGCTTAAAATACTTCGCCAGTCTCTAAGTCAACGTTGTCACCGGCTGTATCGGCAGCCTCAGCAGTAACCTTCTCACCTTTGCCTAACAGCATAGCGCGTAGCGTCGTTTCGATTTCATCTGACACTGCAGGATTTTCGATTAAGTACTTACCTGCGTTTGCACGGCCTTGACCAATCTTATTGCCTTTATAGGCATACCAGGCACCTGACTTTTCAATTAGCTTATGCATAACACCTAAGTCAACGAGCTCGCCAGTTTTGTTAATGCCTTGGCCATAAAGGATCTGAAATTCAGCTTGTTTAAATGGCGCAGCAATCTTGTTCTTAACCACTTTTACACGGGTCTCGTTTCCGATCACTTCTTCTCTATCTTTAATCGCACCAGTACGGCGAATATCTAGACGAACTGAAGCGTAGAACTTAAGAGCGTTACCACCCGTTGTCGTCTCTGGATTACCAAACATAACACCAATTTTCATACGAATTTGGTTAATGAAGATTAGCAAAGTGTTTGACTGCTTAAGGTTACCAGCAAGCTTACGCATCGCTTGGCTCATCATACGCGCCGCAAGGCCCATGTGAGAGTCACCAATTTCACCTTCGATTTCAGCTTTTGGTGTCAATGCTGCTACCGAGTCAACGACGATAACATCTACAGCACCACTGCGTGTTAATGCGTCACAAATTTCTAGTGCTTGCTCACCTGTATCAGGCTGAGAACAAAGTAGGTTATCGATATCAACACCTAGCTTTTTAGCATAAATAGGGTCTAGAGCATGCTCTGCATCGATAAAGGCACAGGTTTTTCCCTGCTTCTGAGCTGCTGCAATCACTTCTAGGGTCAGTGTTGTTTTACCTGATGACTCTGGACCGTAGATTTCAACGATACGACCCATAGGCAATCCGCCTGCACCTAAAGCAACATCCAAAGATAATGAGCCAGTAGAAATCGTTTCTACGTCCATTGAACGGTCTTCACCTAACTTCATGATTGAGCCTTTACCAAACTGCTTCTCAATCTGACCTAAAACGGCGTTCAGTGCTTTCTCTTTATTTGGATCTATCTTCATTCTGATATCCTCTGGATCACAGTGCTACACGGTATTGGCACTGAATTTTCATTTGGTGACGACTCATTTTAGCCTTGGCTAGAGCCTCAATATGAAACTAGTATACTGTACAATCATACAGTATCAAGTGCTGTGTAAAAATATTTTACAAAAAGTTTAAAATCAATCATTTAGGAGCATCTAGCATTTTTGCACAGTAATTTATTGCTGAAACACTGTAAGAATTCCGCCTAATCTAGACAAAATATTGTTAAGATTAGCGCCAATATTGTTTCAGGCGCTTTTAGCCGCCACAGTAAATCACAGGCAAAACAAATCGATGACCGCTATTGATCCGCAAAGCTTAGAAAAACATACCCCAATGATGCGTCAATATTTGACGTTAAAAGCCCAACATCCAGACATGTTGCTCTTTTATCGTATGGGCGATTTCTATGAGCTCTTTTATGAGGATGCCAAACGAGCCTCTGAGCTACTAGGGATCTCATTAACCGCACGAGGTAAAAGTGGTGGAGACCCGATTCCGATGGCAGGTCTGCCCTATCATGCGGTTGAAGGTTATCTGGCCAAGCTAGTGCAACTTCGTGTTTCGGTAGCGATTTGCGAACAAATTGGCGATCCTGCGACCTCTAAGGGACCGGTTGAACGTAAAGTAGTACGTATCGTTACCCCTGGAACCTTAACCGATGAAGCCCTACTGCAAGAAAGACAAGACAACTTACTTGCAGCGCTTTACCAGGGTAAAACCGGTTACGGCTATGCAACTTTAGATGTTGCTTCAGGTCGTTTTGTCATTACTGAACTTGCCAATACTGAAGCGCTTGAAGCCGAGTTACAACGGACCAACCCCGCTGAATTACTCTATAGCGAAGACTTCTCTGAAATGAGTCTAATCGCTGCAATGAATGGCACTCGACGCCGACCAGAATGGGAGTTCGACTACGACACTTGCCATCGATTACTGCTCAATCAGTTCGGCACTAAAGATTTAAAAGGCTTTGGCATCGAAGACGCGAGACTGTCACTCCAGGCTGCAGGCTGCTTAATGCAGTACGTCAAAGATACTCAACGTACCGCACTACCACATATCTACTCGATTGTGCGTTTTAATCAATCTGACAGCATAGTGCTAGATGCTGCAACGCGTCGTAACTTAGAGCTAACGGTGAACTTGCAAGGTGGGCGAGAAAACACCCTCGCCTCCGTGCTCGATAACACTGTTACGCCTATGGGCAGTCGTATGCTGCAGCGCTGGTTACATCAGCCACTTCGTGACCATGATATTATTCGTGCAAGACAGGCCTCGATTGAAGAGTTGCTGGGTAATGGTCACTATGAAGTGCTATCGGAAGATTTAAAAGCCCTTGGTGATATTGAGCGAATTACTGCACGTATTGCCCTACGCAATGCCCGTCCACGAGACTTTGCTCGCTTACGTCAAGCGCTCGCATTACTACCCCAGTTGCAACAAACGTTGACTCAAGCTACTGCTGCACACCTTAAATATCTATCGCAAGTGATTGGTGAGTTCCCCGATGAACTTGAGCTACTATCACGCGCCGTAGTCGATAATCCTCCGATGCTTATTCGTGATGGTGGTGTGATCCGTGAAGGATACAACGAAGAGCTCGATCAATGGCGTAAACTCAGTGAAGGCGCAACCGATTACCTTCATGAGCTTGAAGCTAGAGAAAAACACCAGACAGGAATTTCTACGTTAAAGGTCGGCTACAATCGCGTTCATGGCTACTATATCGAAGTCAGTCGCCGTGAGTCTGACTTGGTACCACTAAGCTACCAACGTAGACAAACACTCAAGAACACTGAACGCTATATTATCCCTGAGCTTAAAGAGCACGAAGAAAAGGTATTATCTAGCCAAGGTAAAGCGTTAGCGCTTGAAAAGCAGCTTTGGGAACAACTGTTTGATCTTATCTTGCCTAAATTACATGAGTTACAAGATTTTGCTAGAGCCTCTGCTGAATTAGACGTGCTATGTAATTTTGCCGAGCGTGCAGAGAGCCTGAACTATCACTGCCCAGAGCTATCAACTATTTCAGGGATCCAAATAGAAGCGGGTCGCCATCCAGTGGTAGAGCAAGTCAGCCAAAGCCCATTTATTGCCAATCCTGTGACTTTAAACAATCAACGCAAGATGTTAATTGTGACAGGTCCAAACATGGGCGGTAAATCTACCTATATGCGCCAAGTCGCATTGATTACCCTAATGGCACATATTGGCTGTTATGTTCCAGCAGAGCATGCCGTTATTGGTCCTGTAGATCGAATATTCACCCGAATCGGTGCATCTGATGATTTAGCCTCTGGCCGTTCAACTTTCATGGTCGAGATGACTGAAACTGCCAACATCTTACATAACGCGACCCCTAACAGCTTAGTGTTGATGGATGAAATTGGCCGTGGAACTTCAACTTACGATGGTCTTTCACTTGCTTGGTCTGCTGCAGAGTATTTGGCTACACACTTACAAGCAATGACGCTATTTGCCACCCATTACTTTGAGTTAACTCAACTGCCAGAGCAATTATCTAATGTGGAGAATGTGCATTTAGATGCCGTCGAGCATGGCGATAACATTGTATTTATGCATGCTGTTCAAGAAGGTGCAGCGAGCCGCAGTTATGGCCTACAGGTAGCTGCGCTTGCAGGTGTGCCTAATTGTGTGATTAGCGCCGCAAAGCATAAGTTGCATCAGTTAGAAAGCCGCGATCATGATAATCAATCCAATAATGCTCAGCAGCCTTTACAGCAAAGCATGAGCTTTTCAGCACCGGCGCCATCTCCCGCTTTGGAAGCATTAGCCAAGCTAAACCCGGATGAATTAACGCCAAGACAAGCATTAGATTATCTATACAACCTTAAGAAGTTGACACTTTAATTGTTTGAAGTGCTCAGTCGCCATATTGCTTCAATATGGCTAAATTAAAGTGCGCTGAGCTAAAGTGCGCTAAACGCCAAACATGAGATACTAAAAAAGCGCAGTTGATAATCAGCTGCGCTTTTATTTATACCCTTACTTTTTATACTCTAGATTACATTCTAGATTACGCTCTGAAGATTGCTTCTACAGAAAGGCCTTGCGCCCCCAGTAAGTCCTTCAAGCGCTTAAGCGCCTCGACCTGAATTTGACGTACTCTTTCACGAGTCAAACCAATCTCTTTGCCTACATTTTCTAGAGTTGACGGCTCATAACCTAACAAACCGAATCGGCGCGCTAGCACTTCTCGTTGCTTAGTATTGAGTTCATCTAACCACTTAACAACGGACTTAGACATATCTTCATCCTGAACCTTATAATCTGGCCCTACGTTGTCATCATCAGCAAGTACATCTAATAAGGCTTTATCACTTTCGCCACCTAGCGGTGTATCGACAGAAGTAATTCTTTCATTGAGCTTGAGCATACGGCTAACATCTGCACTCGGTAAATCGAGTTGGTCAGCGATCTCTTCTGCTGTCGGTTCGTGATCCAGCTTATGTGCGAGCTCTCTGGCTGTACGCAAATAAACATTAAGCTCTTTGACAACATGAATAGGTAAGCGAATAGTACGAGTCTGATTCATGATTGCTCGTTCAATCGTCTGTCTAATCCACCATGTTGCATAGGTTGAGAATCTGAAACCACGCTCGGGGTCAAATTTTTCTACGGCACGGATCAAGCCCAAATTACCTTCTTCGATAAGATCTAGCAGCGCTAAGCCACGATTATTGTATCGACGAGCAATTTTTACGACTAGCCTGAGGTTACTTTCAATCATACGATTGCGAGATTTCTCACAGCCTTTTAAGGACTTTCGTGAAAAATAGACTTCTTCCTCAGCACTGAGGAGGGGGGAAAAACCAATTTCGCCTAGATACAATTGAGTCGCATCTAGATTTTTTTGTAGATCATCTTGTACTTGCTGCTCAAGTTCAGCTTCTTTGATCTCTTGTTTAGTATCTTTATTCGTTAACTGATCTGCAGATTGACTTTTAGCGTTATCTGCTACAACGGCATTACTTACTCTGCCCATAATATCTCTCCCGAATTTCTAAATAAATTACTGCACGTTACTATCCTCCGATCCGCCAAATTGGCAACCTAACAAACATTAACTATTGTTTAGGCAAAAATTTTAAAGGGTTTACTGACTTACCATGGTAGCGGATCTCAAAATGTAGCATGACCCGATTAGTACCAGTATTACCCATTGTCGCTACAGTCTGTCCAATCGTGACAGCCTGCTTTTCTTTAACTAAGATCTTATCTGCATGAGCATAAGCACTGAGATAATCATCACTATGTTTGATGATAACCAAATTACCGTACCCTCGAAGTGCACTACCAGCATAAACAACTCTACCGCTTGCAGCTGCTTTAATCGCATCACCTCGATTTCCAGCGATCTTTATTCCTTTATTTCCCTGCTCTTTGGCAGAGAAAGTACCAAACACTTTTCCTTTTACAGGCCATGACCATTTGCTTACTTTGTTTGGAAGCTCGGCTGGCTTGTGGACAACCCTGTTAGCATCTTGTTGATTGCTTGTAACAGAATACGCAGGCTTAGGATTAGGATCAAGCTGTTTTTTTGACCTTTCATTCTGAGGACTTACAGATACAGGTTTAACACTAACCTGTTGACTTGAATCGCCTTTACTCGACTTAACTGGTTTTTTAGGCGCTGAATTAGTTGTTTTTTTAACACTTTGGCTATTTGTAACATATTTTTTAGAGCTTAAGCTCAAAACTTGTCCAGGGTAGATGGTATAAGGCTTTGGTAGACGATTGCTCTTAGCAATATCAACGAAATCTTTATTAGATCCCCATGCGATTGAATATAAAGTATCGCCTTTTTTAACCACATAACGGCTTGCCGTTATCGATCCTTTACTGATCGACGGCGTTGATGGTCCATTCAAAGACTCCACAGGAGCGGGCCTATCAGCCTGAAAACTACAGCCACATAGCACCAGTGATAGGCAGACACTTAACAAACATACCAACCTCATTATTAACTCATCACCCCAAATCAACCTATTTCACTGTTTAATGCTTATGGAAAAAAACTATGCAAGTTCGCCATTAATAAGTGGCACGAAACGAACATCTTCAACGACTTCAGACGAATATTTATCACCACGACGTGTCACTGTTAATAACTGCTGCGCGGTTTCCCCAACCGGGATCACTAAGATGCCACCGTCAACTAACTGAGAGACCAATGCCTCGGGAATTGAGCTTGCTGCAGCAGTAACCATGATTGCATCATAAAGGCCTTTACTCGGCCATCCTTGCCAACCATCACCATATTTAAAAGCGATATTGTGTAAGTCGAGCCTTTTTAATCTTTGCCTAGCTTGGATCTGTAAGCTCTTGATCCGCTCCACAGTAAACAGCTGCGGTACTAATTTTGCCAAAATGGCAGCTTGATAACCTGAGCCAGTTCCTATCTCTAACACCTTTGTTGGCTTAGTTTGCAAGATGATCTCTGTCATTTTAGCAACAATATAGGGCTGAGAAATCGTTTGCCCTTGCCCTATAGGCAGCGCCGTATTCTCATAAGCTTTGTGACCCAGAGCCGCATCGAGAAATTGCTCTCTCGGGGTGTTTGCCACTGCCAGTAGTACCGCTTCATTACGGATCCCTGCCTCAAACAAACTTCTTGCAAGGTTCAATGCTGATGTTGAGGCGACTGGGTTCATATTTCTGTTATTCCAATAGTCCAAAATGTCATTTATTCGAACAGTGATGATACTGTTATTGGGCAATTCATTAATTTCAGCACGCCCCATGTAAACAAGGTCGTGCACCAATTAATCGTGGATCTGAGTTAGCCAGTTCTCTAAGGCACTCACTTGCTCAAATGCCGTTAAATCAACAGTGAGCGGCGTGATAGACACATAGCCGTTGGCAACGGCATAAAAGTCAGTTCCTTCACTCGCATCTTGCTCATCACCTGGTGGGCCTAACCAAAAAATCTCTCGGCCCGCAGGATCTTGGGTTCTCACCATCCCTTCGGCTCGATGCCGTGCACCAAGGCGGGTTATCTTAATGCCTTTGACTTCATCCAAAGGAAGATCTGGCACATTAATATTCAAGATTTTATCTTGTGCAACTGGGCTCTCTTGCAAAGCTTTAACTATTTTTAACGCATAATGAGCCGCGGTATCATAGTGTTTCAACTCATGACCCACTAATGAGATAGCAATGGCTGGAAAGCCTAAGAAGCGCCCCTCCATTGCTGCGGCAACGGTACCTGAATACAGAGTATCATCACCCATATTCGCACCCGCATTAATACCAGATACCACCATATCGGGTTCATCTTGATACAGCTCTCTAATTGCTAAGTGCACACAATCAGTCGGCGTGCCACTCACCGAAATAAAACCATTATCTAAGGTATTCAGTCGTAGTGGATTGGTCAAGGTTAACGAGTTACTCGCACCAGAGCAGTTTCTATCAGGTCCAACCGTCAATGTTTCTGCTATTTGGCTCAATGCTGCGGTTAACGCAGCAATACCTTCAGCATTCACACCATCGTCATTGCTGATCAAAATCTTCATTGCTCAGCCTCAGCGCTTCTTTGTTCAGCGAGCATCTGTTGACGCGCGACTTCTTGAACATCTTGATACTGAAACAGCTCACGCAGTATCGAGGTTGCATAAGAGCCTGATGGTAATGCAAATTTAAGGGTAATGGTATCTTCATCTACTTGATATTGCAGATGTTGTGGCTCAAGTAACAAAGCACGTCTCTCTTGGCTAAGACCTGCATGCTCTAAACCGTCTTTATCAATTGCGAGTGACTCAAGAGCGTCTGCCTCGCACAGAGCGGCTTCTCCCTGAGCAAGCGGTAAGCCACGCCCCCATAATGGTGCAGAAAGCTGAATATCTTTATTATTTAGGCGCTCTATTAATGTTTCATCCCACAGCTCTGCAACAAAGTAACTTTTGCTGCCAGCAAGCATGACACAATCACCCGCTAAGGGTTTAGTGCCGTGCAGCGCTAAACGACCTGAACCAGCAACATTAAACACGTTTGAGCGTACTGCAGACAGATACATACTACGCTTGTTACGGTCTTTAACTTTACGGCCTGTAAACATCTGGCGACCAAACACTAAATTTTTACCATCATGCCCAAAACGTTGCTCACCAAAATAGTTCGGTACGCCTTGTTCCCTAACTAAGTCAATACGTCTAATCACATCATTAATATCGCTAACATTACGTAAAATTAGGGTAAAGCGATTGCCTGCTAGTGCGCCAATCCGTAGCTTTTTGCTGTGTCTTGCAGCGCTAAGTACTGTAACTTGCTCACAATTTAGCTGCTGCCAGTCTGGCGTTTCTTTGCCAGGAATACGCACCCCAAACCACTGTTCTGTCACTGCATGCTTATCTTTTTGACCTGCATATGTCACCTCTTTTGGGTGTACATGCGCAAAGATCGATAGCCTCTTGACTATTTCAAGAGTATTGAGTCCGTCTTTACGGATGTGGAGCAAATGATGCTCACCCTCGCCTGTCGGTGCGAAAGGCAAAATCTCTTGCACTTGAAAGTCACTATTATGGGTACGCAGATCGGCAGTGGAAGTTGGCTTGCCGTATAAATAATGTAATTCGCTCATATCGCTAAATGATCTCACTAAAGTATCTGACTATCTTTAAAATCTATTGTTACTACTGCTTGCTAAGCTAGCAAGCCTACACAATTAACTAGGCTTTTATCATCAGCACAACGGCTTCAACTGCTATGCCTTCTTTTCTGCCAGTAAAGCCAAGCTTTTCCGTTGTTGTCGCCTTAACATTGATATCATTAATATCTGCTGCAAGATCTTCAGATAACAACGCTCGAATAGCTTCTATATGAGGAGCCATTTTCGGCGCCTGAGCAATAATCGTGACATCTAAGTTAGATAGGCTAAAGCCCATATCGGTCGCCAACGTATAGCAATGCCTTAACAGGACACGGCTGTCAGCGCCTTTGAACTCGGGGTCGGTATCTGGGAAATGCTTGCCAATGTCGCCTAGCGCCATCGCTCCAAGAATCGCATCAGAGATTGCATGCAGGACGACATCACCATCAGAATGTGCAATTAAGCCCACATCGTAAGGTACTTCGACACCGCCTAGAATAAGTGGTGGCTCGCCACCAAACTTGTGTACATCAAACCCGTGACCAATTCTAATTTTCATAGGTGTTCCTATTTATCTATCTAATGGATGCTACGGCTGCTTGTTATAGTGTATTTTTGAGAAACAGCGCTGCAAGTTGCAAATCATCTGGGTGCGTCACTTTAATGTTATCGGCACGTCCTGAGACGATCCCCGGCATAATTCCAGCCCACTCCATAGCAGAGGCCTCATCAGTGATCAGTGCACCAGCAGCTAATGCATCGCTCAAGTGATGCATCAAACTTGAAACAGGAAAGTATTGCGGCGTTAATGCATGCCATAGTCTTTCTCGGCAGACTGTTTCACTAATTAAGCCATTAGCATCGCTACGTTTCATCGTATCACGCACTGGCGCCGCTAAAATGGCACCCTGCGGGAACGTACTAGCAGACTCAATTAACTTATCTATATCATGATGGGTCAAACACGGACGCGCAGCATCATGCACTAATGCCCAAGCATCTAGACTCGCAACCTTTAACGCAGCTAATACCGAGTCTGCCCGCTCTTGGCCGCCATTAACACATTGCAATTTTGGGTGTTTAGCTTGCTCCAAACTGGCAAAGATGGCGTCTGCCGGATTCAACGCGACAATCACTTTCTCAATGTTTGGATGTGATAATAGACAATCTAAGGTATGGCTCAAGATGCTCTGCTGGTTTAGCTGAAGGTACTGCTTTGGGATCTCTGCCCCCATACGACTACCAATACCGGCAGCTGGGACAATTGCAATAATTTGCTTAGGTGTTTGGCTCATGATTGAGCTCCATATATTAACGACATCTTTCTCTCATCGACCTAGGACTTTACTAAATACACAAACAATCAACGCTGGTTAATCATTTGGTTTATTGCCGCGTTCGCCTCCGACAACACGGAAGAAGGTTTCTCCCTCTTTAACCATGCCTAACTCATTGCGAGCACGCTCTTCTAACGCCTCGGTGCCACTACGAAGATCATTAATCTCTTCTCTTAAGACTTGGTTACGTGCAACTAATTGCGCATTACTTTGCTGCTGAAGCTTAATTTGCTCCTGCAAATGAAAAGACTCAGCAAGGCTCTTCTCCCCAAACCAAAGGCGATATTCAAGCATGGCAAGCAAAGCGATTAATACAATAAGAAGGCGTTTCATGATTAACAATAGAAATTGAGAATATTACACAGATAGTACAACAAAAAAGGCCACCGAGTGGTGGCCTTTTTAAAGTTTATAGCGATTTATGCTTGACCTTTGATCTCTTTAAGACCGTTATAAGGAGCTTTTTCGCCTAACTGCTCTTCGATACGAAGTAGCTGATTGTACTTAGCAACACGATCACTACGGCATAGTGAACCCGTCTTGATTTGACCTGCAGAAGTCGCTACAGCAAGATCGGCAATCGTTGCATCTTCAGTTTCACCACTACGGTGAGAGATCACCACAGTGTAACCCGCTTCTTTCGCCATTCGAATTGCCGCAAGAGTCTCAGTTAGTGAACCGATTTGGTTAAACTTAATCAAGATTGAGTTAGCAATATTATTGTCGATACCGCGCTTTAAGATTTTAGTGTTTGTAACGAAAAGATCGTCACCAACAAGCTGGATCTTATCACCCATGATTTGAGTCTGGTATGCCCAACCATCCCAATCTGACTCATCTAAGCCATCTTCGATTGAAGCAATTGGGTACTGCTCGGTTAGCGACTTAAGGAAGTCAGAGAAACCGTTTGCAGAGAATACTTTTCCTTCACCAGATAGGTCATATTGACCATCTTTATAAAACTCAGATGCAGCGCAATCTAGTGCTAGTGTAACGTCAGTACCTAGCGTGTAACCTGCTTGCTCTACTGCAACCTTGATGATGGCAAGTGCGTCAGCATTTGATGCTAGGTCTGGTGCGAAACCACCTTCATCACCCACTGAAGTGCTTAGGCCTTTAGCCTTAAGCACACTCTTTAGGCTATGGAAGATTTCAGCGCCCATACGTAGTGCTTCACGGAAGCTTTTCGCACCAACAGGTTGAACCATGAACTCTTGGATATCAACGTTGTTATCAGCGTGCTCACCACCGTTTAAGATGTTCATCATAGGAACAGGCATAGAGTACTGGCCAGGGGTGCCGTTTAGATCAGCTATGTGCGCATATAAAGGAACGCCTTTAAATGCTGCAGCCGCTTTAGCAGCAGCCAAAGAAACTGCAAGAATCGCGTTAGCGCCTAGCTTATCTTTGTTTTCTGTGCCATCTACGTCGATCATGATTTGGTCAAGTTCAGCTTGCGCTGTAGCATCTTTGCCCATCAACGCATCACGGATAAGTCCGTTGATGTTTTCAACAGCTTTTAATACACCTTTACCCATGTAACGTGCTTTATCGCCATCACGAAGCTCTAATGCTTCACGGCTACCTGTAGATGCGCCTGATGGTGCAGCAGCCATCCCCATGAATCCGCCTTCTAAATGAACTTCAGCTTCAACAGTTGGGTTACCGCGAGAATCCATGATTTCGCGACCGATAATGTTAATAATCTTAGCCATAATGCCCTCGATTTAAGTTTTAAAGATAAATTTAAAGATAAAAGTAAAACGAAATTCTGTTCATCTAAACTTGCATCGCTAGAAACAAAAAAACCGCCCCCATAGCATGGAAGCGGTTGTGTTTTGTTTAGTCTTCTAAATCACGTTTCTGGTAGGCAGCTGCGGCAGCAACAAACCCTTCAAATAACGGCTGACCATCGCGAGGAGTCGATGTAAACTCTGGGTGGAATTGACCGGCTACGAACCATGGGTGGTTTGGCAACTCAATCATTTCAACCAGTGAGCGGTCTGATGAAAGACCACTAAAGATCAAGCCTGCTTTTTCAAGGCGCTCTTTATAATTGTTATTCACTTCGTAACGGTGACGATGACGCTCTACACAGGTTGTCGATTTATAAGCCTTTGCAGCTTTAGTGCCTTCTTCAAGGTGACATAGCTGAGCACCTAGACGCATAGTACCGCCTAAATCAGACTCTTCATGACGCTCTTCAACTTGGCCATCTTCATTGATCCACTCAGTGATCAAACCAACAACTGGATGCGGCGTATTTGGTGCAAACTCAGTTGAGTGTGCGCCTTCAAGACCCGCTACATGGCGTGCGAATTCAATCAACGCAACCTGCATACCTAAACAGATACCAAAATATGGAAGGTTATTTTCACGAGCGTACTGAGCCGCCATGATCTTACCTTCAACACCGCGCTCACCGAATCCGCCAGGAACCAAGATACCGTCTAAGCCTTGTAGGACTTCATCACCCTTAGCTTCTACGTTTTGTGAATCAATATACTTGATGTTCACTGATACGCGATTAAATAGACCCGCATGCTTTAAGGCTTCGTTAACTGACTTATATGCATCAGGTAGTTCAATGTACTTACCTACCATACCAATCGTCACTTCACCTACAGGGTTAGCTTCTTGGTAAACAACCTGTTCCCACTCAGACAAATCGGCTTCTTTACAATCGATGCCGAAACGCTTGGTCACAAGTTGGTCTAGACCTTGTGCTTTTAGTAGTGCAGGGATCTTATAGATACTGTCTACGTCTTTTAGTGAGATAACTGCACGTTCTTCAACGTTACAGAATAGAGAAATCTTAGCTTTCTCGTTTGCAGGAATAGCGCGATCACCACGACAAACCAACACATCTGGAGCGATACCGATAGAACGTAGCTCTTTTACAGAGTGCTGTGTTGGCTTAGTCTTAACTTCGCCCGCCGCGCCTAAGAAAGGAACAAGCGTCAAATGCATAAATAGGGTTCTATCACGGCCAAGCTCAACGCCTAGCTGACGGATAGACTCTAGGAATGGTAATGATTCAATATCACCTACCGTGCCACCAATCTCAACAATCGCCACATCATGACCTTCGCCACCAGCAAGGACTTTTTCCTTGATAGCGTTAGTAATGTGTGGAATAACCTGAATGGTTGCACCTAAGTAGTCACCACGACGTTCTTTACGAAGTACTTCTTCATAAATACGACCCGTAGTAAAGTTGTTACGACGGTTCATCTTGGTACGGATGAAACGCTCATAGTGACCTAAATCTAGATCAGTTTCAGCGCCGTCTTCTGTCACAAACACTTCACCGTGTTGTGTTGGACTCATGGTACCTGGATCTACGTTAATGTATGGATCCAGCTTCATAATGGTTACGTTTAGGCCGCGAGCCTCTAATATTGCAGCCAAAGAAGCTGCTGCAATGCCTTTACCTAGTGATGAAACCACGCCACCAGTAACGAAGATATACCTTGTAGTCATGCTGAACCTGAGAAAATGAGTTGGAAATATGTGCTTGTAAGAAAGCACTAGGACGGGGCAATATTATACCAAAGCAACAGTGATTCGACAAACTAGAATTAACTTAAAAGCTAAGTTATTTATTTCTCTCATCCAGTTTTACTTTATCCCAGTAGCCATCTAGCTCCGTTAATGAGTGTTCATTCATGCTGCGACCGTCCGCTTGCGCATAGGCTTCAACACCTCTAAATCGTCTTTCAAACTTATGATTTGCTTGCCTTAATGCCTTTTCAGGCTCAACCCCTAAGTGCCGGGCAAGGTTCACAACGGCAAACAATAAGTCACCCATTTCGTCTTGCACTTTTTGAGCATCGATTTTTTCTTGCTCAACTTCAAAAAGCACTTCATCGATCTCTTCATGGATTTTTGCAACCACCGGCGGTAACTCTGCCCAGTCAAAACCCACTCGGGCAACACGCTTTTGAATTTTCATTGAGCGTGATAATGCAGGCAAACTCAGTGGAATATCATCGAGTACAGAATCGAGTGCACGTTCGCTGCGCTCTAAAGCTTTTAACTGTTCCCAGTTTTGCTTGATCTCATCAGTACTTATTGTTGCTAATCCTTCAAACACATGGGGGTGACGGCGAGTCAATTTATCGCATATCCGCTCAACCACGGTATTGAAATCAAAAAGCCCCTGCTCTTTTCCCAACTGGCAGTAAAATACCACCTGAAAGAGTAGATCACCTAACTCGTCAGGCAACTCATCAAGCGCCATACGCTCAATGGTATCGGCGACTTCATAAGCCTCTTCGATAGTAAAAGGGACGATAGTTTGAAAACTCTGCGCCTTATCCCAAGGGCAACCCGAATCAGGATCACGCAGCTTGTGCATAATATTGAGTAGGGGGCGAGTATCACCAACAAAGCTTGTCATTTTACTTTCCTATTAACCTGTTCTTATATCGCCTGGTGTTTATTGCCCACAAGACTGCATACCTTGGCCAGTATTGATGTTAAGAGTAAACCATAAAAAACGGCAACTATTGAGTTGCCGTTAAGTTTGTCGTTATAGCAATTAAACTCTTCTGGCCTGCATTACGCCATCGACCTGATTTATTTTCGCGAGTACTTTAGACAAACCATCTAAGTTATATAACTCAAGCTCCAGTTCAATAGTCGCTGTTTGAGTTTTCACATCAGATGTTGAGCTCAACGCCATTACGTGAGTCTTTTCTGCCGCCAGCACAGAGGTTAAATCTCTGAGCAAACCAGAGCGATCATTGGCTACAATGCTCAAGCGGATTTTATAACCGCCTGAATAGTTTTCGCCCCACACCACTTCAACTGAACGCTCAGGTGATGCGCGAACCAGTTCTTTAACTTGATCGCAATCCGCTCTATGGACCGAAATGCCACGGCCTTTTGTGATAAAGCCAAAGATCTCATCACCTGGTACCGGCTGACAACACTTAGCAATATGGCTCATCAGGTTGCCGACACCATTCACTTCGACTTGGCCTTTGCCTTTTTTAATCGACTTGCTTTGACTCTTTTTAACTAAGTCTTCAACCGCGGCTTCATCACTTAAATCTTTAGTGCGTAAACGGCTTTGAACATGATTAACAACCTGATTAAGGCGCACATCGCCGCCGCCAATACCCGCCAGTAAATCATCCATGCTCACTAAATTGAAGCGTTCAACTGCAGACTGAGCATCTTTGATGAGTAAGTGGATCTTAGCCAGCTCAGCTTCAAGCATTTCGCGACCAGCAACAATATTTTTATCTCTATCTTGCTGTTTAAACCAGTGCAGAATTTTCGATCGTGCACGCGAGGTTCTGATATACCCCAAGTTAGGGTTAAGCCAATCCCGCTTAGGATTTGGGTGCTTAGAGGTTATAATCTCTATACGCTGGCCCGTTTCCACTTGATAAGTAAACTGTACAATACGGCCGTCAACTTTAGCGCCAATACACTTATGCCCAACATGGGAGTGAATATAATAGGCAAAATCTAGCACCGTTGAACCTAACGGCAAGTCAACCACTTCGCCACTTGGGGTAAACACATAAACACGGTCTTCAAATACCTGGCTACGCACTTCATCAACTAAGTTACCGCTTTCAGCCACATCTTCTTGCCATTGCAAGATCTTACGTAGCCAGTTGATCTTCTCTTCATAACCGCTTTGCTTTCCGCTTGCGCTACCTTCTTTATATTTCCAATGCGCCGCAACGCCAAGCTCAGCATCTTCATGCATCTGCTCGGTGCGGATTTGGATCTCAACCGTTTTATCTTCTGGCCCGACAACAACCGTATGAATAGACTGATAACCGTTTGGTTTCGGGTTAGCGACGTAATCATCAAATTCTCGTGGAATATGATGCCAAAGCGTATGCACCACACCTAAGGCGCCATAACAGTCTTGCAAGCGGTCCGTGACGATTCGCACCGCACGTACGTCAAACAGCTCATCAAACTTAAGCTGCTTGCCTTTCATCTTTTTCCAAATGCTATAAATATGCTTTGGCCTACCATACACTTTTGCACGAATATGGTCTTTATCTAAACGGGCTTGCAGCTGACTAACAAAGTCATCGATAAAGGTTTCTCTATCGAGGCGCTTGCCATCTAGTTGCTTAGCAATATCTTTATATGTCTGCGGATGCAGGTAGCGAAATGAAATATCTTCTAGTTCCCACTTAAGCTGACCAATACCGAGTCGGTTAGCCAGTGGGGCATAGATATCGGCAATTTCACGTGCGATAAGCACCTTAACCTCTTCGTCGGCATTCTTTATTTCTCGCAATAGGCAAATACGCTCGGCAAGTTTAATCACTACCGCGCGCACATCTTCCACCATCGCTAACAACATCTTGCGAATATTGTCGATTTGCGGCTCGCCATTACGGGTTTGATTATCTATCTTTAACGCGCCAATGGCATTCATGGTCTCAACGCTAGAAACCAGTATCGCGAGTTTAGCGCCGAACTGCTCTTCAATATCTTCTTGAGTGATAAGCCCTGCATCAAATACCACAAACAAAATGGCAGCCTGTAGGGTTTCAATATCCATATTCAATGGCGCGAGGATTTCTATCATCTCACGCGCGCGATTTAATACGGTAACGCTCGCCTCTTTCTTTTGTCCCACGAGCAGTTCGACCCGTTCAATTAAGGCCAAAAGAGTTTGAGCTTCCGAAGCATCACTTATATAACGTTGCACCCACTCTTCGAGTTGAAAATCAGGGGCGCTAAAATGTGCTTCACGAACAGATACCATCGTATTTAATTCCTTTACATACCGCAGATAGAGGTTAACAACCGCTTAACTATATCTTTTTAATTTATACGCTCTATCTTCAGCATTCAGCGATTATTGTCAATGAACAAAAGCTGACAATTGCGACTAAAAACAGCTATAACATCAGAGTTTGATTTGTATGGGTTATATTTAAGCAAAACGTTTCATTAAATGTATCTTTTTGTGTCTTTTTGTTTATTTCCCTAACTCAAACAGCGCCATCGACTCTAAGTGATGGGTTTGAGGGAACATATCGATTAAGCCAATTTTTTTAAGCTTATAACCTTGCTTTAAAATCACTTCACTATCACGGGCAAGGCTCGCTGGATTACACGAAACATACACTAATGCTTTTGGCTTGAGCTTCTTAAGCGACTGCATACTTTCATAAGCGCCTGCTCGTGCCGGATCGATAAGCATCTTATCGACCTTACCAAGCCAAGGCTCTTTTGATAGGTCAGCACTCAAATCTGCATGATAGAAGGAAACGTTATCTAAACCACTTTGCTTGGCATTGACTCGTGCTTGCTCAACCATCGCTGGCACACCTTCCACACCAATCACCTCGGCGCCGCCTTTGGCTAGTGGCAGGCTAAAATTACCGATCCCGCAAAATAGATCTAATACTCGCTCACCCGCTTGAGGTGATAACCATTGTACCGCTTGCTTAATCATAGCCTGGTTGACTGCGCCATTAACTTGAATAAAGTTACCCGCCGAAAAATTCAGCTTGATATCGGCATCATCTGCCTCTGACGTAAAACCATAGTAAGCTTGTAGCCCAGGCCCATTGAGATGCTCGCATTCGCCCTCATCACCTTGCAGTAAAACAATCACGCCATGCTTTTCAGCAAACTCGACAAGGCGAGCCTTATCTTTATCCGAAAATATTTTAGTGACTCGAAGCACAACAAAATTACCGTTATCAGCCTGAGTCAGTTCGACGTGACCCAGTGCTTTTTTACCGCTTAACTGATTAAGCAGAAACGCAAGGTCTGGGATCAAAGCGGATAAAGGCTCTGCCAACACCGCACAGGACTGAATTTCGACAACATCACTACTGCTACTCGCTCTAAATCCAAGACTGATGTGCTTGGTATTTTTGTCATACCAGGTCGCTAAGCGAGCACGACGTCGATAATGCCAAGCGTTATCACTTATGGTGTCGCTAAGTTCGCTAGCCTGAGCCTGAGAAAACTTATGCACCAAATCCACTAAGGTGTTGGCTTTATGTTTACGCTGTGCTGCGATATCAAGGTGCTGTAAGTCACAACCACCACACAGTTGGTAGTGCGGACATGCCGCCTCAACGCGTTCGGCCGAGGCTTGCTCTATTTTAAGTAACTTAGCTCGAGCAAACTTCTTCTTTTGCTCAGTCAACTGTACCGATACCGTCTCACCCGGCAGCGAGCCATTAATAAACACAATCTTGCCATCGTGATGCGCTATACCCGCACCAAGATGATCAAGTTGAGTCACTTTCAGCGATAACTTTGACGATAATTGCTTAGATCTATTTGGTTTTGCTTTAAAAAATTGTGCCATTTTGCTCTCTAAATAGATAAAAAAACTGGCCAACACAGGTTAATATCTGGCAGTCTATCGGTTACCCACACTATTATTTAATGGTAACCTTTACAAAGAATGAATAATGCCAACAATATGACCAAATACAGCCTTCGTTCGTGGGTTCTGGTATTGGCGTTAGCCCCTACAATATTAGTGGGGATCTTGTTGGGTAGCTATTTTACCATAAATAGATTCTATGAACTTGAAGATACGCTCATAGAACAAGCAAGTAATATCATCGAGCCTCTGGCCATTGCCGCTGAAGTTGGGCTTGAAAGTAAAGATTTCGAAACCACCAAAAGACTTATCACCTCAGCGCAATTGAATAAAGCTTCATTGGTGCAGTTTATTGCCATCTTTGACGACAATAACCGAGTAGTTGTCACCTCACATCATTATAAAAATCACGAAGTCATGCGCTTTGATAAGCCTTTAGACTCTGTGCTACGCACTGAGCTTGAACAAGTCGGCGACAGCATGATTTTGCGCGCCCCCATCTTTAAGAGCAGTAATGCTCCCGTTCAAGGCTTCGATAAAAACCAGCAAATTGGTCAAGACATCATAAAAATTGGCTATATTGCCATCTTGATCAATAAAGAGAATGCACTACTACAGCAACACCGCGCTGCCGTAGCAGCCTTTATTATTGTATTAATCGGTGTGCAGCTAAATCTGTTCTTTACTTTTCGTCTGGTTAAAAACGTCACTCAGCCAATTACAGAGATGGTGCGTGTAGTTGCTAAAATCCGTGAAGGCAAACTCGATACTCGTTTAACCGGCAACTTGATTGGCGAGCTTGATCTGCTTAAGCGCGGTATTAATGCGATGGCAGGCTCGCTCTCTGAATACCACGATGAGATGCAGCAAAATATCGATCAGGCAACCTCAGATTTGCGTGAAACACTAGAGCAAATTGAGATCCAAAACGTCGAGTTAGACATGGCAAAGAAGCGGGCTCAAGAAGCTAGCCGCATCAAATCTGAGTTCTTAGCTAACATGTCTCACGAGCTAAGAACGCCGCTTAACGGAGTGATTGGTTTTGCTAAGCAGTTATTAAAAACCCCACTGCACTCAAGTCAGCAAGACTATATTCGTACCATAGAGCGCAGCGCAACCAACCTGCTCGGCATTATTAACGATATTCTT
Source organism: Shewanella sp. 125m-1 (assembly GCF_052977065.1). Lineage (NCBI taxonomy): Bacteria > Pseudomonadati > Pseudomonadota > Gammaproteobacteria > Alteromonadales > Shewanellaceae > Shewanella > Shewanella sp. 125m-1. The sequence continues at coordinate 248,031 of NZ_JBRILT010000001.1, read as the reverse complement.
GATTTTTCTAAACTCGAGGCCGGTAAAATGGTACTCGAGAATATTCCTTTCTCTCTTCGCGAAACATTAGAAGAAACCGTTACCATGTTATCGAGCACTGCGCGCGAAAAAGAGCTTGAGTTAGTTATCGATGTCGACGCTCGCATCCCAGAAGATGTCACCGGTGATGCCATGCGCTTTAGCCAGGTGATCACCAACTTAGTCGGTAACGCAATTAAATTTACCGATAAGGGCAGCGTGCAGTTAAAGCTACAACTTGAAGAGATAAAAGATCAAAAAGTTCATCTGCGCTGTGAGGTGATAGACACGGGGATTGGTATTGATGAGCAGCAGCAGTCGTCACTATTTCAGGCCTTTGGTCAGGCAGATTCATCAATATCGCGCCGCTTTGGTGGTACAGGTCTTGGGCTGGTTATTACTAAACGCTTAGTTAACCGCATGGGAGGGCAAATTGGCTGCTATTCAGAAGTGAAACAAGGCTCTACCTTCTGGTTTTCTCTTCCATTAAATATTAGTCAATATCCAATTAATGACACCTTACCGTTAACGACATTAGAGGGTAAGAGCATCCTGCTATTTGAGCCTAGCAACCTTTCACGACATGCCATAGAGCGAATGTTACAGCGCTGGGGCTTAAAGGTCTCTATCGCTAAAAATATTAAACAGTTAGAGTTTATTACCACGCAATCAAATCATGTTTTTGATTTTGGTCTGCTGAGTTGCCGCGCAGTGGCAGCTACCGGACAACCCGCTGAGGTACTAAAACTTGCAAAGTCTAAAATCGATTACTTACTGCTCGTCTCTGATTGTGCCGAGCAAGAAGCGGTTTTCTCCCAGATGCGATCTTATATCGATAAGCAACTTTCTATGCCTGTGGGAGAAAGGCTGCTTTCAAGCTCACTACTTGGTCAGCATTCCAGCTTAATGAACGAAACGCTTCTTCCTATCGGGCCAGCACTTACGCCAGCAAAACGTGAAAACTTAAGCGTTCTTGCCGTCGACGATAACCCCGCAAACCTAAAACTGATTGATACGTTATTAAAAGAATTAGTCACCCAAGTTCAAGTTGCAGATAATGGTGAATTAGCCGTCAAGCTCGCCAAGGAACGCAGTTACGATCTTATCTTTATGGATATTCAGATGCCGGGGACTGATGGTATCACCGCAACCAAACAGATCAGACATAGCTCTTCTAACCGTAACACGCCAATTATTGCTGTTACCGCTCACGCTATTGCCGAAGAACGAGAACGGATCTCGTCTAGTGGAATGGATGGCTACTTACCAAAGCCTATTGATGAGGCGGCGTTAAAAGGGGTTATCACTCGGTGGAAAACCAAACCTAAGTTTACGCACTTTGATCAACGCACATTAAATTGGGACCTTTGTTTGACCCAGGCCAATAATAAGCCAGACTTAGCGTTAGACATGTTAAAGATGCTGTTAAAGTCATTACCAGAGACAATTGAGCAGATAGAAGGTGCCCTTTCAAGTTCAGACAATGATAAAATGCTCGCATGCATCCATAAGCTTCATGGAGCTTGTTGTTATTGCGGCGTGCCAACTACGCAGAATCTTTGTCGAGAAATAGAATCTGGATTAAAGCGCGGCGTGACAATAGACGATGTAGAACCGGAAATACTAGAGTTACTTGATGAGTTAACTAAGGTAGAATCTGCCGCTAATCAAGTGATCTCCCAGCTATCAGTGGATATATAAGATGACAAACAAACAGGGATTTTTTAAACGCCTAAAAGCATTAGAGTTACCTCAAAAAAAGCTTTTTGCGGTTGCCCTATGCCAACGCATGCTGCCTAACTATCAGCTGTTTTCAGAAGTATGCGAATTTGGCGACCCTAAGGTACTCGATACCTTACTAAACCTGCTTTGGCAGTCGATGTACGACAGCAAGCTAAAACTCAATATCGACATCTACCTTGAGCGACTTGAAGCCAATACCCCAGAGCCTGCCGATTTTGATGTTTATGGTGTTTATCCAGCAATGGATGCCGCCGTTGCGTTAACTTCGCTGATCAGTGCGCTACAGAGCAAAGTAGAAGAAGATATTGTTAATATCAGCAAGTTGTCATCAGCCACGGTCGCTAACTATATCGAAGCAACTTGTGAGCAAGAGTTTGATAATGAAGATGCATTAGATGATTACATCTTTAGCCATGAAGTGATGCAAGAAGAAAAAGAGATGCAAAGCTCTCTTTTAGAGATCATTGAAGAGAACCCAAACATGAAGGCCGAGTTTATTAAAGAACTGCGCCGAGAAATTGTTGAAATTGGTGTTTCTAACATTGGTATCGAAGCAAGTCGATAAGCTAAACATACCCGTTAAACTAAGCGCACAGAGGTTCACACCCGTGCGCTTTTTTATTGGCGGTTTATCATCGCAAGCCTACAACTCACATTAAAAGCCGCCGCTTTCAGACCCTGAATTAAAACAGAGACTTCAAGCTAAGGCTACGTTATCAAGCCCAAAAATACTGCAGTCTTAGGTCTTAGACCTCAACTCTGCATTGAAAATAGACTATCCGCCTTCAACTGCATAAATTCAATAAACAGTTTAACCTTTAATGGTTGATGGCTTCTCTGATGATACAAGATAGAGATCCGCCTCTTCTCACCAATCCACTCGGGTAGCAATGCCTGCAGTGTCCCAGATTTAAGCTGTTGCTTTACAAATAATTCTGGTCCATAAAGAATACCGCCATCATCAACCGTCGCCTCTACAGCGCCATGCAAGTCACTTAATGTCAGTTTGGCCTTACCATCATAATAAAAAGCGTCACCATTGGGGTGCTTAAGTGACCAGTTATATAGCGGCCACACTTTAATTAATGCGTGTTCAGCAAGCTCCCTTGGATGGGTTAATGTGGGCGCATTATTGATATATTGTGGTGATGCGAATAAGCCATAATTGAGCACACCGAGCGAACTAGAGATCCAAGATGAATCAGGCTGAGTCCCTCCGACAATCGCCACATCGACGCCTTCATCAATTAAGTCGATGACGTTATTGTTTTGCGCAATATGCAATTGAATATCAGGATAAGCTTCACAAAAGTCATTCAGCGTCTTAATAAAAATCATCGAGATTATCGACACGGGGGCAGCAATGCGTAGCGTACCCTCAGGCTTATCTACCGTTGAGCCACTGATACCGTCAAACTGTGAGATAATAGATTGATATTGCTGAAATAGTGCAATGCCCTCTTCAGTCAACCTCAGTTTGCGGGTATTACGCATCAGCAGCTGTTTATCTAACACTGTTTCTAACTTCGTCAGTTTACGGCTCACTGTAGCAATTGGCATATCGAGCTCTTTGGCTGCCTGCGAAAAACTGCCCGCATTCACCAGATGGACAAATTGGTAGATTAGCTGTAGCTCCAAGCCAAAATTGGTACTCATCGATATCATTCCCGAAGTTTAAAACACAATAGCAGGCCGAGATTCGACCTAAGGTCAATATTATACTAATGCATAATTATGGTAATGTTCTGGCTCAACTTTATCCCATTTTACTTATCTTAAATTAGATACATTAGAGAACAATATGTCAGCAACACTAACACCACTACTTGCTGTTTTCGGTATTATGCTGATGGGCACCTTAATACAAAAATTAAAACTCTTGCCCGTTGAGACTGACCAAGTCTTAAACCAATATGTCTATTATATTGCTTTCCCTGCCATCATGTTGATCACTCTAGCGCAGACCCCCATAAATGACATTATGCATTGGGGTTTCATCCTAGGCTTTAGCTTAGCCATGCTGGCAAGCTATGGTTTAAGTTATCTGTTATCACTATTTGTTAACCCTAAGAGCAGTGCTATCGCTACCATGCGCGCTCTAAATGCAACGTTTGGCAACACGGCTTTTATTGGTATTCCACTTATGGCGATGCTATTTCCTGATGAACAAATCGCACTCACTGCGGCGGCAATAGCCAGTTTATTATCAGTGCTTGTCTTTGCTATCGCGCTGGTATCACTGGAGATCACCAAGCAAACCAATAAAGCCTCACCCGCTAAGATCATCATCACAGCATTAATGAGGAATCCGATTGTCATCGGCAGCTTAATAGGTATTAGTCTCTCAGCCCTTAACCTTAAGCTACCTGACAGTTTAGCGCTAATGGTTCATCAATTAGGTATGACATCCAGTCCTTGTGCGTTATTTGCCATCGGAATGGTGTTAGCAAAATCGAGCCAATATCAAACCTCTCGACATTTTATGAGCCTTAAACAGGCCTTAGAAATAAGCTTAATTAACTCTGCTAAATTATTTTTCCAGCCGCTAATGACCTATATCATCATGCGTGGATTGAATGTAGAACCACAACTAGTTGCTATGGGAGTCATACTAGCTGCGCTCCCCACTGCCGCCAGTGTCTACCTGTTGGCACAAAGGTATCAAACCCAAGTCATAACCAGTGCTCAAGGGATCTTACTTGGCACCTTAATTACCTTTGTGACTTTGCCCATGCTGGAAACATATCTAGCTCATTAATTAGCTAGATAGTAAAATGACGTATAAAGCTAAAACCTTGCTGTTAATAAGCAACGTAAAAACCACCAACCGATTAAATTTCCAGCAACGCGCACCAGCAAAAAATTAACGAAAAAATACGCAAAACCAACCAGTAAGTGCATTTTAACCAAAGCGATTTTACATTCGCTTTAACGCCATGAATGCTGGTTTTATAAAACATGATTTTCGTAAAAAATTGATTGGTCAAAAAGTGATTTGTAGATTACTATTCGCAACCTTTTTTCATACACCGCTCAAAAAATGACAAAGTTTGCTGGTTTTTTCTTGTTACTCACAACGCTTTTAAGCTCTGCGTTCGCACAATCTTTCGAACTTGAACCACAAGAGAAAGCCTTTCTGCAAAATAAAAAAGTACTGGTTGTTGCTAAGCCTAGCGAAGGGCTTCGCACTCACTGGAACATGGCTTCAGGCTATCAAGGGCGGTATGCCGATTACATCGCTGAACTGGGTCAGAAGTTGGACATCCAGATTGAATTTAAAGAATATAGTAGCTTAGATACGCTTATTGAGGCCGTTGCATCTGGAGAAGCAGACTTATCCCTTGGGTTTTCACCAACGACTGAGCGAGAAAAGAAGCTGCTGTTCTCTCAACCTGTATTTAAAAACTATCAATTAAACTGGTTAAGTAACTCAACTTATCGCGACACCGCCCCCTCTAAGTTAAACTGGATATGTATTAAAGGCTCATTTTCTTGTGACATTAGCGCAAAACGTGGCTACAAATCACTGATTAAAGTCGATTCAATCAAAAGCTTAATACACCAGTTATCGACAGGTAAGGCCGATGCTGCAGTGATACATTTTGGTGCCGTCCACCATTACTATCAAACTGTCACAACTCATGACTGGCTAGGGGACATTGTATTTCATGAAGATGCAAAACCGATCGAATCATCATTTATTGTCGCTAAAAACAACCTGACTTTAATGCAGATATTGAATCAATATCTGCAACAAAACCAAAGCAGTCCCGCGATACAGCCTTTTAATTTCAAAAATTTAAGTTTGTTGCACAATAAGCTAGCCATCAAAGCTATCTATCAGCAATACAACAGAGATACGATTCGCTATACGATCGAAGAAAACCTATATCCACTGTCGTACATTCAAAAAGAAACTGGGGAGATCTCAGGCTACATTCATGACATCATGAAAATTTATGCTCGCAAAACGGGTTTGAATTTTGAATATGTGTACCCAGATGGCAGGAATGTTGATGCAATGCTTGAACAAGCGATTGTTGACTTCATTCCCGGGCGCTTTATTGCTCAGCCCAATACCAGTTCGACGCAGCCTTTTTATACGGTAAAGTGGTCGTATATCCGTACCAAAAAGCCATACACCCAAACTAAAATAGCAATACTCGATCGCACCAATCATATATCTATACAAGATACATTCGATTTCCTTGACAGTACACCTGCGATTTATTCAGATTTTACAGCGTTAAAAAACGATATAAAAGATGGTGTTATCACCCACGCGTACATACCTGAAACCACTGCGCAGCAATATCTGTACTATGGTGCCGGTGAAGACTTCGAGTTAGTCATAGGTGAACAACCGCCGCTAGAAAGTCTCATGTGTATAAAACTCAGCTCAACATCACTTGCCTTAAGAAATATGCTTGATGTGGCAATCGCTGTCACCACAAAAAATGAAATTCACTTAGCCGTTCAAAATCATCAAAAGATCCATACACTCTATGGCTATGATAAAGCGCAAACAATAAATACCATTATCTTATTGTTATTAATTGCTATTGCTTCTGTTTTTATCGGTTTTTTATGGAATAAGAAGCTAAAAGTATATTTATCAGAAGCTATCGCTAATGGCAAAAAGTCTAATGATGAAATGCAGTGGTTAACCAGCATATTGAACAGTTTTCCAGGCATGGTGATTATTTCTGACGCCAGTGGTAAACCGTTATTGTCTAATCAAGCATATAACGACTACAAAGCTAACGCCGTGCCTTGTGCCTATCTCGATAGCGAAACTGCACAGCGGTCAAATATGACCAATGAAGGGCTAATAACATCGAATAACGAATGCTTTGTTGCTGGCAAGTATTATCGAGTGTCTCGAGAAGTGGTGCATCATAATGATGGCCAAGCGTATCACATCACCGTTTTTACTGATTTTACTGAGCTAAAAGCATCTAAACGACAAGCTATTGAAGCCTTAAAAACCCGAGAGTCATTTTTAGCCATTATCAGTCACGAGCTAAGAACCCCCTTAGCAGCAATGATGGGCCTAATGGAACTGCTTAGCCCTGAACTCAAGTCATCAAAGAATAAAGAGTTAATGAAAAATGCTCAGGCTTCCGCTGAACGATTAAAAGGTTTAGTGAACGATATTTTAGACTTTTCCAAAATGGAAGCGGACCAGTTGCAACTTGATTGTTACAACAGCTGCTTATTTGAAGAGCTTGGGGCGACGCTGAGACTGCAGGCTGCAAACATAAAGGTTAAACAGGTTAACTTTAAGCTTGATTGGCAACCCACCACGCTATGCCGCGCAGAATTAGATTGGTTACGCCTTAGCCAAATAGTCAACAATCTGGTCAGTAATTCAATCAAATTTACCCAACAAGGATTTGTCAAAGTCTCTGTTAGCAATACTAGCAATACACTCTCATTAGTTATTGAAGACAGTGGTTGTGGTATGACTCCCGAACAACAACAGAAGCTATTTCAGCCTTTTGTGCAAGCAGATGCCAGTATTAACCGTAAATATGGAGGTTCGGGACTAGGCATGTCAATTGTTCAGCACCTCGTTGAACTAATGGGCGGGCAAATATCTGTAACCAGTCAGCTTAATCTAGGCACTAAAGTATTGGTAAGTTTACCTGCAAAGTTTTCAGTTTTAGATCTAGGACTTGTCAGCGAGGCGTACGCTCAAGACGAGGCTATTAAAAGTTGGCTTACACTATGGGGGATCACCTTACAGCAAAGTGCCACAAATGTGTTGACGGTCGAATCCCCAGCAGAAACAAGCAATGTATATCCGGATCTGTTATTAAGACAAGTCTTACGATCTAATCACCAAAGCAAAGAGATGATCGCGGCTAAAAGCAAACAATACCAAGGCAAGGTTTTAGTTGCTGATGATGATCCGATTAACCGCTTTTTATTTCAAAAGCAGCTTAGCAAACTTGGGCTAGAAGTGGTAACCGTCAACGATGGGCTAGAAGCGCTACTTTACTTAGCATCCAATAAAAACAATGTATCACTGCTTATAACAGACTGTCATATGCCAAATCTTAATGGTTATGACCTGGTGCGCCAGTTGAGATCCAAGCCTGAATTTAAAAACTTAGCTATCGTCGGCTGCACAGCTGAAGACTCACGTCTTGCAGCTGAAAAAGCAAATCAGGCAGGTATGAGTGAGGTACTATATAAGCCTTACTCTTTTATCTTGCTTAGTGAGGTTTTAGGGCGTTACTGCGCCGAGAAAACCAATGGCGATAACCAAGAGCAGCTGGAGTGGCTAAGTGACTATAGTGCTGAAGAACAACTCGAACTTTCTGCCATCGTCAGAGATTCATTACTGGCAGATAAAGCCGAGCTAACAGAGCAAGCTATTCCATTATCAGCATTAGGCCACCGCATTAAAGGCGCAGCAAATGCACTAGGGCTAACTCAATTAGCCACTGCAGCAGCTAACTGTGAATCAGTTAACTGCGACGGTGCACCGGATGCAATTAAGCAACTGAGCGCGGAGATTGATGCCGTTGTAAATACAATCAATCAATGGTTAATTAGCCAGTATCAATAAGCCTTAGAATGTTAACCGTAATTACGTGGCTAAATGAAAGTCCACTTTACTTAACGACCTCATGAGGTCGTTAAGCGGCTAACTAAGCAACTAAGCAACTAAGCAACTAAGCAAAAAATAGCAACATTATCAGATATTGCTATAGAGTTTTAACGCGGATTTTATTACTGAGCACTGCAGTCAACATTTCTTTCTGGACAATATTTGCTATGCAATCGTTTCAAACACTAAAAGTACTTATCATCGATGATGCCCCCACATTTCTATTTACCATCAAGAGTATGTTGGTAAAGCTAGGTTTTTCTGAAACCGACGTGCTGACATCAAAAAGCGCCAAAATGGCACTCGCTCTTGCTGCAAATAAGCAGTTTGATGTAATTATTTGTGATTTCAACTTTGGTGTAGGCATGAATGGGAAACAATTGTTTGAGGAGTTCAAGCACCTAAACCTGCTGAGCGATGAAGCCGTCTTTATACTAGTCACGGGAGATAATTCGTCCGCTACTGTCAGACCTATTCTTGAACTGAAACCTGACGAGTATTTATTAAAGCCTTTCAATGCCATTACCTTAAAAAATCGCTTATCTATCGCCATTAGGCGCAGAAAAAAATTATTAGGTCTCTATACTGCTGAGCGAAAATCAGATGCCCACCAAGGGCTACAACTATGCGACGAAATGGCACCATTTCACCCTGAATACTACTTTGTCATCCAACGCTTTAGAGGCGTATTCTTAACGATGCTGGAGCGTCATGAACAGGCTAAAATAGTGTACCAGTCTACACTCGCCAAAAAAGATCTGGACTGGGCTAAAGTAGGATTAGCCAATTCGTTAGCAAACCTAGGGCAAACCGAGGAAGCCGATTGTATTATCAACCAATTGCTTATCTCTTTACCCAACGATACGCGAGTAAGAACTGAAGCTGCCTATGTAAAACTTAAGAATAACGATATTCCCACGGCGATATCGCATCTAGAGCTAGCCAGTCAACTTGTACCGGGTAATTCTGAAAGAGAGCAGATCATCGTTAACCTTTGCCTTTCAGTTAACGACTATGATCAGGCACTTGAGCGCTTTAGACTTTATCTGGAGATCAACAAAGATACCTACCGAAATAATGAATACGCCAAACTGAGTTTGATCCGTACCATTCTCTATTCAGCCCGCACTTCTCATAAAAGAAATACCTTAATAGAAGAAGCGAAACATCACCTTCGGCTATTGATGGACTCAAAAGACGAGTCAATTAAAAATGAAGTCACACTTATTAAAGCTCATATCTCAATTGAGTTAGGCTATTATCGCAGTGCCATCAGTATGTTAAAGGGCTTACACTCTAAGGGGGCTTTTCAGCACTTTTACGCCGCATTTCATTATGCCTGGCTACTGAATGTTATGAGTGTTGAAAATGAATTTGATCTAGCAATCCAATGGTCTAGTGAAACCTTAGGCTATGAGACAAGTCAGATTATTTTTTCGAGTAAAGTCGCGATGCTCGATAGTTTGAAAACGGGAAATGCAGTAAAACGAGTCTGGTTAAAAGAGCAATACACCTTCGTAAAAAATAACGGCGCAGACAAATTAACTCTGCTTGAAACCTACCTCGCAATAAATGAAAAGGCTCCACTGCTAAAAACCGTGTGCTTGAATATTATCAAGTCATTGTCTTATGTTTGGCCTAGGCAATATGGCGCGGGGCAAGTTCAGCAGATCATCGCTCGATGCGATAATGTTATCAGGCAGCTGTATGTTGATGAAGAACTCGTAGCAAACAATTACCAAGAGTATTACCAATCAGCCCTCGATAAGTGTACAAACCAAGCTGTGTAACTGCTTTTTGCGAGTGAAAAGCTAACCATTAAGCCACTTTAAAATGAGTGCAGCACCTCTACTTTGAACAAGGGCTTCTTGTTAGTGCGCAGAGTCATTAACCTTATTAATGACTCTGCGATATGTAGTAATAAGATTTAAAACTGATCGCCCTCTCTAAAGTCAGACACTTTAATAAATTGAACACCAGAAAACGCTCTATGAGAGATGAACTCAACGATGCTTTTATGAAAAAAAACATAACTCTTAGAGCAGTTGGCAACTTTAAAAATCAGACGATTAGCTTCATCAATACTATCTAATACAGTCTTATTCAGAGAATAGCGCTTTACCTCAAGCAGATCGTCATCGTCATCGTCATCGTCATCGTCATCGTCATCGTCATCGTCAAAATAAAACATTTCAATTTCGGAGTTAACAAGATCAATACAGTCCAACTCTTTATAGAAGCCAAAATACCAATAACTATCATGCCAAACGCTAGTATCATCTATAAATACAACGGGGTAAATTTGCATCCCCTCGATCTTGTATTGGCTAAATTTGTCCTTCAGTTCATCGTTTATCAATAAACCTGAAGTATCAACAAACAGATCCGTTAAAGGCCGTTTCTGATTTGTTTCGTCTCTAAAACCATTAGAAAAAATCAATGGTTGTTCACCGCTAACTAGCTTTGTGTAATGATATTTTCTTTGCGCTGTTTCTCTATCAGGCCGAATGTATACCTGCTCATCACCACGAGGACGAAAAGCAATATAATACTCATCATTATATGTTGTCATTGCTTACTCTTAAACTATCGCTATATTCGATACGTGATGATTGATAACTCATGGTTTATAAATGATATTTGCTAACTGATAGCTCATTCTTATCAGATTACTGTTAGTTGCTCGCATATTTACTCAAATAGTAACTGCGAATAGTTGCTCACAATTGTTATCTCATACATAGCGGCTGTGTAGCATGAACACTCCTGTTATTCCCCTTCATACAAAATGAAGCACCTAGCACCTTCTAACAAGCCGCTATCCACATAATAAATTCAACTTACTGCAATCGAAAACTGTTTATACCGTCTAAAATGCCATAGATAGCCATAACTGGGGTACAACCTAAAACAGACATACATGGCCTATCGCTATGATGCAGCTCATCTTACCACATTGAAAAATAGATACTTTATTTCTAAACTCTTAAAAGTGGCTATTTGTCAGATTCATTCCATTTGAAACAGCGTCCCATAAATGCAATCAAATCGATTGATTTACCAACCAGGTATTTACTGTACATAAAAACAGTATATACTGTTTATCAATACAGTGTTTTGAAAAGGACATCACTATGCTTTGCCAACTCAGCATCAACAACTTTGCTATTGTGCGTTTTTTGGAACTCGACTTTAAAGCCGGTATGACCAGTATTACTGGTGAGACTGGCGCGGGGAAATCGATTGCTATCGATGCCCTTGGCCTTTGTTTAGGTAATCGAGCCGACGCGAATAGCATTAGACCTGGTGCCACTAAGGCCGAAGTAAGTGCCCGCTTTTTATTAGATGATACTCCAGCCGCTAAACGCTGGCTTGAAGATAACGATCTTGAACTTGATGATGAATGCATCTTACGCCGCACGATTAGCAGTGACGGCCGCTCACGCGCCTACATAAACGGTAACCCCGTTCCCTTAGTGCAAATCAAGTCGCTAGGACAACTATTAATTGGTATTCACGGTCAACATGCCCACCACGCCATGTTAAAAAGTGAACATCAACTCACTCTATTAGATAGCTATGCTAACCATAAGATGCTGCTCGACGGTGTGACCGCCAGCTACCATAGATGTAAGACAATCGAAAAACAGCTACACCTATTAGAAATGTCCCAGCAAGAACGCTTAGCTCGAAAGCAGTTGCTGCAATATCAGGTTGAAGAGCTAAACGAGTTTGCCATTAATGAAGGTGAATTTGAGTCTATTGAAGCCGAGCACAAGAAGCTGGCGAACAGCACCGCGCTTATCGAGCTTTGCCGTAGCCAACTACACATTCTGCAAGACTGTGATGAAGGCTGTGTTGAATCACTGCTAAATACCAGTATCAGCCAAGGGCAAGATCTCGAAAGCTACGATCCTGAACTGGGTAATGTCGTGGCTATGCTCAACGATGCGCTGATCCAAGTGCAGGAGAGTAGCAGTGAACTTGAACGCTACTTAGATGGCTTAGAGCTCGATCCAGAATACTTCGCTCACTTAGAGCTGCGACTCTCAAAAGCTATGCAACTTGCGCGTAAACATCAAGTATCAGGTAACGAACTCTATAAACATCACCAAAGTCTATTAGATGAACTCATGGATTTAGGCTCTGATGACGACAAACTTGACGATATACGTGAGCAACTAAGAGCAAGCCAGGCAGCCTATTTACAGCATGCTAAAAAACTCAGTCAAAGCCGCAGCCGCTACGCTAAAGAGCTTGATAAGCAAGTGACTCAGTCTATCCATGAGCTCAACATGCCTAAGGGCAAGTTTACTATTGCGGTGAATTTTAACGAGGCTGTTGTTACGCCAACGGGTTGTGACAATATTGAGTTTTTAGTTTCAACTAACCCTGGTCAGCCTCTGCAGCCAATTGCCAAAGTGGCATCGGGTGGTGAACTGTCACGTATTGGTTTAGGTATTCAGGTGATCACCGCTAAGAAGGTCTCAACTCCAACCTTGATTTTTGATGAGGTCGACGTCGGTATTTCAGGGCCGACAGCTGCTGTTGTTGGTCGTATGCTTAGAAGTCTTGGTGGATCAACACAGGTATTTTGTGTGACTCATTTGCCTCAGGTTGCAGGTAATGGCCATCAACATATGTTCGTTAATAAGAGCAGTAAGGCCGGCAAAACGGAGACCTCAATGGTGACGCTCGATAAAACTCAGCGCATTGAAGAGCTCGCACGTCTATTAGGTGGCGACACCATCACCAGCAATACTCTGGCGAACGCAAAGGAACTCCTGCTTAGCTAATCTCTTTTTTAGCGAGTAAAACAAAAATGCAGAGCTAAGCTCTGCATTTTTTATTCTTTAAACAGCTATCAAGCAAAGTAGTAAGCGAAACCTTGTAAACAAAGTAGCGAAAAAATACCCGCAAGCACATCGTCAATCATAATACCAAAACCGCCATGAACCTTAGCATCAAGCCAACGAATGGGCCATGGCTTTAAGATATCGAATAAACGAAACAGGAGAAAACCAATAGCCAACCACTGCCACCCTGCTGGTGCGGCAATCATGGTGATCAACAATCCGACTACCTCATCCCAAACAATCGCACCATGGTCATGCACGCCCATATCTTTTGATGCTTTATCACAGATGTAAAAACCCGCAAGCATACAGATAACAGTCAATCCGATATACCAAGGCAAACTCAAAGGTGCCATGAGTAAATAAAGTGGAATGGCAGCGATAGTGCCAAAAGTACCCGGCGCTTTTGCCGCGAGCCCAGAGCCAAATCCTAAAGCCAAAAAGTGGATAGGATTTTTTAATGAAAGCTTAGCTAGTACAGGATCTTTAGAGAGTAAATTCATTAGTTAAAGTGCTCAAAGCCCAAATTAATAGGTTCAAATGGCTGATTTCCACTAAGCAATTGTAATTGCCCGCCAGTACATACTTGTCCAATCTGGGTAAATTTCACACCCGATTCAACGAGTGATATCTCTAGCGCACCTTTTTGAGCTTCTGGAACGGTGAATAATAGCTCATAATCTTCACCACCGGTTAATGCATAGCTTAGTGCCATCTCAGCTGACGTATTACGTTTAAGCTGTGCAGACATTGGGATATTATCGACATTAATGATAGCGCCAACTTGTGAGCTTTTAAGCACATGTTGAATATCTGATATGAGTCCATCAGAGATATCAATGGCGCTTGAGGCAAGTGTGCGCAGTGATTGCCCAGCTAGTACCCGCGGAGTAGGCCTGTAATGACGGTTTATCAGATACGCTCTGTCATCGATGTTTGCCTCAGCTTTATTACGCAGAAGCTCTAAGCCTAGTGCTGAGTCCCCTAGATTTCCTGTTACATAAATCCAATCACCATTTTTAGCACCACTACGAGTCAGCCCGCAGCCTCTAGGTACCTGACCATTAATAGTGATGGTGATAGAGCGTGGACCGCGTGTGGTGTCGCCACCGATAAGTGCGACACCATAATATTCTGCTATCTCAAACAAGCCCGCACTAAAGTCAGCGAGCCAAGCCTCATCAACCTCGGGTAAGGTCAGTGCTAAGGTCATCCAAGCAGGTTCTGCGCCCATTGACGCCAAATCAGATAAGTTTACTGCAAGCGACTTATAGCCAAGCTCTTTAGCTGGCATATCAGGGAAAAAGTGTACATTTTCAACTAAAGTGTCACACGAGATGGCAATAGACTTATTTTCTGCTGGCTTAACTATGGCGCAATCATCGCCAATACCAATAACAACGTCTTTGCGAGACTGAGCGCGCCCAGTAAAAAAACTTTCGATTAATTGAAATTCTTTCACAATACCAATCACAAATTAGAGGAAGGATTCAGGGATAAATAAGGTAAGTGTAAATCAGGCCGTCACGCTAGCAAAGATTAGGAATTACTGCGCTTTGCTCAGGTGGAAAATGCATGGACTGTTCTTATCCCACTGTCAGATCTAACAAAAACGGCATCCTAGGATGCCGTTTCTATTAACTATCTATTGCGTGCTACCAGCTTATCGAGAATGCCGTTAACAAACTTATGTCCATCTTCTGCGCCGAATGCTTTTGCAAGCTCGATAGCTTCGTTAATCGCTACCTTATAAGGCACATCCTTGCGGAATGTCAGTTCATAAGTTGCTAGACGTACAATCGCTTTTTCAACTGGGTCCACTTCATCAAGTGGACGAGTCAAGAATGGAGTGATTAACTCATCCAATTGACTCTTCTTTGTTGCAACGCCACCTAATAGCTCACGAAAGTAAGCGATATCGACGCCATCAATAACTTGTTCTGTTAGAAACTCATGCTCAACATCAGCAATATTGTTACCACTTAGCTGCCATGAGTAAATGGCCTGAACGGCTAAACGGCGGGCCTTACGGCGCTCTGAAGGCTTCATTAAATTGTCCTAAATTACAGCTGTTCTTCAAGTGCTTGCAGAACGTTAACCATTTCTAGCAGACCAAGTGCAGCTTCGCCGCCTTTGTTACCTGCTTTAGTACCCGAACGCTCAATAGCTTGTTCAATGGTATCAGTGGTTAAAACGCCAAATGCAACGGGAATATCAAACTCAAGTGCTACTTGAGCCAAACCTTTATTACATTCACCTGCAACAAAATCGAAATGAGGTGTACCACCACGGATAACCGCACCTAGTGCGATGATACCGTCAAATTTTCCGCTAGCCGCGACGCGGCGTGCAGCGAGTGGCAGTTCAACAGCGCCAGGCACTTTAACTACAGTGATATTGTCATCTGCAACTTGGCCAAAACGCTTAAGAGTGTCAACCGCGCCATCGAGTAAACTATCAACAAGAAAACTGTTAAAACGTGAAACTACGATCGCAACTTTGGCGTTTTTCGATTCGATATTACCTTGAACTACGTTCATTTATCTTACCTAAATTAGCTTAATTACCCAGCATAGGGACGGAAGAGGCGGTATGATACCACAGCACTCCGCACTGATCGCTATGCAATTAATAAGAAAAGTGTGAATTTAAGCCTCAGACTGACAATCAACCTGAGGCCAGCATTTATTCTGCAATATATTCAGTTACTTCTAAACCAAAGCCTGAAAGAGAATGATAGCGCTTTGGCGAGCTTAATAAACGCATCTTTGTTACGCCCACATCCGCAAGAATTTGTGAGCCTACACCCACTTGGCGAGACGTACCTTGCCATTGTGCAGCAACAGGTGTGCTACCGTTATCTTCAGCTTCAAAAGCTTTAACTTTGGCTAGAATATCGCTGCTGTGCTCATGATTACCCAATAACACCAACACGCCACCCTCATTGCTAATGCGCTCCATCGCTTTCTCTAATGGCCAGCTACGCTGCTGATCACGCTCTGAATGCAATAAATCATTGAAGGTGTTTTGTAGATGCACACGTACTAATGTGTTTTCGGTAACGTCGCCTTTAACTAATACATGATGCAACTGGTTATCGATTGTATCGCGGTAAGTCAGCATTTCAAACTCGCCAAAACGAGTTGGCAACTTACATTTCGCTTCACGAACAACACTGGTTTCTTTGGTGTTACGGTATTCGATAAGGTCGGCAATCGTGCCCATCTTCAAGCCATGCTTTTTCGCGAAGATTTCAAGATCAGGGCGACGGGCCATGGTGCCGTCATCATTAAGAATTTCAACAATGACCGATGATGCTTCAAAACCTGCTAGGCGCGCTAAATCACAGCCCGCTTCAGTGTGGCCAGCACGAATAAGTACGCCACCTTCTTGCGCCATTAGCGGGAAGATGTGGCCAGGCTGCACGATATCCGATGGCTTTGCATCTTTACCCACCGCCGCAAGCACGGTTACTGCACGGTCTTGCGCCGAAATGCCCGTGGTTACGCCCTCGGCCGCTTCGATTGAAACGGTAAAGTTAGTCGAAAACTGGGCATTGTTGTTAGTGACCATCAAAGGTAAGTTAAGCTGCTGACAGCGCGCTTTAGTCAATGTTTGGCAGATAAGGCCACGGCCAAATGTCGCCATGAAATTCACAGCTTCAGGCGTCACCATGTCGGCAGCCATGATCAGATCGCCTTCATTTTCTCTGTCTTCGTCATCCATCAAGATCACCATCTTACCTAGACGAATATCTTCGATGATCTCTTCTATACTATGTAACGCCATGTTCAGACCTTTATTTTTCTCACTGTATTCTAAGTTACATGCGTCAATAACGATGAACTTAAACCAGTATCTAATGTAATGATTATTCTTGATTGTATATAGACTTGATTAAGACAAATTTAATCGTCAAATCCGCCTTAAGCCAGTCTTTATCGTAAAAAACCTGAGCGAGCTAACAATTCCATAGTCACTTCTGACTTGGGGCTGCTCTCTTGCTCTTGGGTGCCGTAACTCATAAGCCTTTCTAAATGACGGGCTATCAAGTCCACTTCAATATTAACGTTGTCGCCGGCCTTCAAATCCACTAAGGTCGTTTCACCTGCAGTGTGCGGTACTATGGTCAGCCTAAATCTATGCCCTTGCACTTCATTAACGGTTAAGCTCACACCATCGATTGTAATTGAACCTTTATGGGCGATATAGCGGCCCAGTTCTACAGGTGGTGTTAGCCAAAACTCAATCGCTTGGCCCCGAAACTGTCTGTCGTCCACATGGGCAATACCATCAACATGACCACTGACCATATGCCCACCTAAACGGGTTGTGGGGGTAACGGCTTTTTCAAGGTTAACGGCTTTTCCAACCTGATAATGAGAGAACCCCGTCAAATTGACTGTTTCGGCTGAAATATCTGCCACATAACCGTCGCTCATTAACTCAACAACGGTTAAACACACACCATTGGTGGCAATACTGTCGCCAAGTTTAACATCTGACAAATCCAGTTTTCCGCTGGCGACGGTTAAACGAATATCATCACCACGGCGCTGCACTTTTCTTAAGTGACCAACTGACTCAATAATCCCAGTAAACATAAACTAATTACTCACTCTTAACGTTAAGCGGGTGTCTTTACCCACTTTGCGCTCATCGATTAGGTTGAGACGCGGTATGTCCATCATGGCTTGAAAATCATCTAGCGCGAGCAAATTACGCCCATGAGAGCCTAAGATTTTCATCGCTTGATACAGCACGATTTCATCTGCAAGCTCTTGGTTAACAAAGGCCCCTGCGAGTGTTGCCCCAGCTTCAACGAGTACTGAGTTACAACTCTCCCCCAATAAACCCAACAAGGCTTGCAGGTCAATACGAGAATCAACCGCGGGCAAAATTTGATGAGTCACATGAGCTGGCCAAGCTGCTTTCACATTCTCGGGGTACGCGATTGTCGACACCAACAAAATTGGGCTTGTTGTGTTAAATAAGTTTAGCTCAGCGCCAAGGCGTGCTTGACTGTCTAATACTACCCGCAGTGGTTGATGAATTTCTGCTGGTGCTAACTGGTGTGCAAGCGAGCCTAATTCGCTATGACGCACATTGAGGCTCGGATCATCAGCAAGTATCGTCTCAACACCTGTGACCAATGCACAATGGTGCGCACGAAGCCGCTGAACGTCGCTGCGCGCTTCAGGTCCCGTTATCCATTTTGACACACCATTAGACAGCGCAGTCTTACCATCGATACTCGCAGCAAGCTTAACCGTGACCCACGGCAAGCCTTTCTCCATTCGCTTTAAAAAGCCTAGGTTAACTTGCTTCGCTTCTTCGGTCATCAAGCCCACATCGACTTGAATGCCAGCCTCTCGCAGCATGGCAATGCCACGACCAGACACTTGTGGATTGGGGTCGGTAACGGCAATGACAACACGGCTTACACCGTGCTCGATTAATGCTTTAGCACAAGGAGGCGTACGGCCATAGTGGCTGCAAGGTTCTAGCGTGACATAGGCGGTAGCCCCTTTGGCATCGATTCCAGCCATATTTAAGGCGTAAACTTCGGCGTGAGGACCGCCAGCACGAATATGGTAGCCTTCGCCAACAATTTCGCCATCTTTGACGATAACGCTGCCAACACAAGGATTTGGACGAGTGGTGTAAATGCCCTTTTGTGCCAATTCAATGGCCAGGCTCATCATTTGACTGTCTTCGATAGACCACATAATGGCGGCAATTCCGATTGTTCGATTGTTTGAGGACTAAGCGGTTGGCTTAGCCCATGTAGCATAGGTTATTTTTGCAGTTTAGCGATTGCATCACCAAACTCTGAAACATCTTCAAAAGCACGATAGACAGAAGCAAAACGAATATAGGCAACTTTATCTAAGTTGACTAAGTGGTCCATCATCAGATTACCTATCATTTCTGATTTAACTTCACGCTCACCGGTCGCGCGTAAAGTCGATTTAATCTTAGTTAATGCCTGTTCAATTTGATCCATAGACACAGGTCTTTTCTCTACGGCTCTTAACATGCCACCACGTAATTTTTCTTCATCAAACGGCTGGCGACTGCCATCTTGTTTCACTACGCGAGGCATCACAAGCTCGGCACCTTCAAAGGTAGTAAAACGTTCATGGCATTGAACACACTCTCTACGTCGACGAACCTGATGGCCGTCAGCGACTAATCGCGAATCAATCACTTTTGTGTCAGTTGCGCTGCAAAATGGACAATGCATTTAGCCTCCGGTTAGAAATTAGGTAGTTTCACTCACTGAATTTAGCAAAACCTCAGAAAGTAGGCTCGAATCAAAAGTATGCTCGAATAATAACAAAAATGGCCGCATAAATGCGGCCATAGGAGTCTACCTGATTAAACGCTTAAGGTTAACCGTAAACAGGGAACTTAGCGCACAATTCCAGAACCTGACTCTTAACGCGTTCGCTAACGGCAAGATCTGAAATGTCATCTAAGATGTCACACATCCAGTTAGTTAACAGCACCGATTCTTCTTCACCAAATCCACGACGGGTAATTGCAGGTGAACCGATACGCAGACCAGAGGTCACAAATGGTGAGCGAGGGTCGTTTGGTACAGAGTTCTTGTTAACGGTAATGTTAGCATTGCCAAGAGCGGCATCAGCATCTTTACCTGTGATGTCCTTGCTGATTAAATCAAGCAAGAATAGGTGGTTTTCAGTACCACCAGATACCACATCATAGCCACGTTCAATGAACGTACGCGCCATCGCTTTAGCGTTAACAACCACTTGCTCTTGGTAAGTCGTGAACTCAGGGTCTAGTGCTTCTTTAAATGCAACGGCTTTAGCAGCAATAACGTGCATTAAAGGACCACCCTGGCCGCCTGGGAATACCGCAGAGTTTAGCTTTTTGTAGATATCTTCATCGTTAATCGCAGATAGAATCAAGCCGCCACGTGGGCCAGCCAGTGTCTTATGCGTTGTTGTTGTCACAACGTGAGCGTGTGGCATAGGGCTCGGGTAGATCCCCGCGGCAACTAAACCTGCAACATGCGCCATATCAACAAACAGGTATGCACCTACTTTATCAGCGATTTCACGGAATTTACCCCAATCAACAATGCCCGAATATGCGCTGAAACCCGCAATAATCATCTTAGGCTTGTGCTCAAAAGCAAGACGCTCAACTTCAGCGTAATCAATCTTACCTGTTGATTCATCGATACCGTACTGAACAGCATTGTATAGCTTGCCAGAGAAGCTCACATGAGAACCGTGAGTTAAGTGACCACCGTGGGCTAGGCTCATGCCTAAAACGGTATCGCCACCTTGTAGCAATGCCATAAACACAGCTGCGTTTGCTTGTGAGCCAGAGTGTGGCTGAACGTTAGCGTATGTAGCGCCAAATAGCTCTTTAGCGCGCGAGATAGCTAATTCTTCAACGATATCTACATGCTCACAACCACCGTAGTAACGCTTACCTGGGTAACCTTCAGCGTACTTGTTAGTTAGCTGTGTACCTTGAGCTTCGATAACACGAGGACTAGTGTAGTTTTCTGAAGCAATGAGTTCGATGTGCTCTTCTTGACGACGCGTTTCATCTTCAATTGCTGCAAATAGTTGTGGATCGTAATCCGCGATATTCATATCTTTTTTCAGCATTACTCACTCCAGCTGTAAAATTCTTCTAGTAGGGTTGCGCGGTATGATACAGCGCATTCGATCACAATCCCAGTATTTACAACATGAAATTACTTGCATTTCTAGATGAGAGAGTTTCGTAAAAAGCACTAATCGGTATAAATAACCACCAATACCTAGCTAACAGATTTATGCGTTAACTGTGAATGAAACTGCTCGAATTCAGATTTAAGTTCTGTATCGAATCAAGTAGAATTGCCGCCAATCAACGTAGAAAAAATACAATCAAAGAGAAATAACATGGCTCAATTTGTATATAGCATGCTTAGAGTGGGCAAGATTGTCCCGCCTAAAAAACAGATCTTAAAAGATATTTCATTAAGCTTTTTCCCTGGCGCAAAAATCGGTGTCTTAGGCTTAAACGGCTCTGGTAAATCCACCCTACTGCGCATTATGGCGGGCTTGGATACTGAAATTGAGGGCGAAGCGCGCCCAATGCAGGACCTAAAAATTGGTTACTTACCGCAGGAACCAAAACTTGATCCAAACCAAACTGTACGTGAAGCGGTTGAAGAAGCCGTGGCCGAAGCCAAAAATGCACTGGTACGTTTAGACGAAGTTTATGCGCTTTATGCCGAGCCCGATGCTGACTTTGACGCCCTTGCTAAAGAGCAGGGCCAGTTAGAAGCCATTATTCAATCGCAAGATGCTCACAACCTAGATGTAGTTTTGGACCGTGCCGCTAACGCACTACGACTACCCGATTGGGATGAGAAAATTGAAGTGCTTTCAGGTGGTGAACGCCGCCGTGTGGCAATTTGTCGCTTACTGCTTGAAAAGCCAGACATGCTGTTGCTCGACGAACCAACCAACCACTTGGATGCCGAATCGGTAGCCTGGTTAGAGCGCTTCTTACAAGAGTACACAGGTACCGTTGTGGCCATTACCCACGATAGATACTTCCTTGATAATGCCGCTGGTTGGATTTTAGAACTTGACCGTGGTGAAGGTATTCCATGGGAAGGTAACTACTCATCTTGGCTTGAGCAAAAAGATGCCCGTCTAACCCAAGAATCTGCTACTGAAAGCGCGCGTCAAAAAACAATTGCCAAAGAACTTGAATGGGTGCGCCAAGGGGCTAAAGGCCGTCAGTCTAAAGGTAAGGCGCGTATGGCTCGCTTTGAAGAGCTTAATACTAACGACTACCAAAAGCGTAACGAGACCAACGAGCTATTTATTCCACCAGGACCACGCCTAGGTGACAAGGTTATTGAAATCACTAACCTGACTAAATCTTATGGCGATCGTGTACTGATTGACGACTTGACTTTCTCAGTACCAAAAGGCGCTATCGTTGGTATTATCGGTGCTAACGGCGCGGGTAAATCAACGCTATTTAAGATGATTTCAGGTGCAGAGCAGCCAGACAGTGGCAGCGTTGAGTTAGGCGAATCTGTACAAATCGCTTCTGTTGAGCAGTTCCGTGATTCAATGAATGACAAGAACACGGTTTGGCAAGAGATCTCTGATGGCCAAGATATCATGCGCATCAACAACACCGAAATTCCAAGCCGTGCCTATGTAGGCCGCTTTAACTTCCGTGGTGGCGATCAGCAAAAGATTATCGGCAGCCTATCAGGTGGTGAACGTAATCGTGTGCATTTAGCTAAGCTTCTACAAGCTGGCGGTAACGTACTGCTACTCGATGAACCAACCAACGATTTGGACGTTGAAACCTTACGTGCACTAGAGGAAGCGTTACTTGAATTCCCTGGTTGTGCCATGGTGATTTCGCACGACCGTTGGTTCCTCGATAGAATCGCGACCCATATCCTAGATTACCGTGATGAGGGCAAGGTGAACTTCTATGAGGGTAACTACACCGAGTACTCAACATGGTTGAAAGAAACTATGGGTACTGATGTTGTTGAGCCACATCGCTTGAAGTATAAGCGCATGGTTAAATAATTCTTACACTCGATTAAACAAGGAGGCCTCATTGGCCTCCTTTTTATTATCTACTTGTCCCGTTAAGTTTACTCCCGCCTTCCTCAGCAGCTAGCGAATAAGTGGCCACCTAATAAATAGCTACCTAATGAACCTAATGAACAGTCATCTAATAAATAGATGGCCAATAAATATTTTTCAACTGCGTAACAAAATACCTGCTAATTATGCGAAGATATCCATTGGTATAAAATAGCCAATTAAAAACAACAAGTCGTGCACTCGATATATTAAACGACGAACATTTATGGACGAGCAAAGCAATGGATGACAAACAGCAGCCCGCAGTAACGGCCGATAAGCTGAAGACAGAGCCCGCTGGGTCCCTTATTAGGGAAAATAAAGTTACTGAAGAAACTGTCACAGCAGAAACAGACGTCACACCTAGCATTAGCAAGCCAAAAGCTTTTTTAAATAGTATTAATCACTTCCGTGGTATTGCGATTATCTTTATCGTCATGGCGCACTGCTATCGCCCAGCGGGTTGGCAAATTGAAACCTTTGCCGATAAAGCCTGGTTTAACTTAATGATGAATGGCACGGTCTTTTTCGTGTTTATTTCCGGCTTTCTTTTTCACCATGTGTTTTATCACCGCTGGGACTACAAAAAGTATATGAAGAGCAAAACTAAATTTGTTTTCCTTCCTTATCTACTTTTGTCTCTGCCTTGGATTGTTTGGCATCTCACAGTGGGAACCGACCCCATGATGCATAAGGAAATGGCAGATATTTCCGGCCCTGCAGCGGCGGCGAGCTGGTACGTAATAACTGGCCGTACCCTTACCGCTTATTGGTATATTCCAATGGGAATGATGTTATTCGCCCTATCGCCTTGGGTCATGTATCTCATTAAAAAGCAGCAAGTACTCTACTACGCGATTCCGCTTTTAATCATTGCCATTATGGTGCATCGCCCCATATCAAACCTCAATGCGATTCAGTCTTTAGTCTACTTCTTACCCGTCTACCTGCTTGGAGTTTGGGGCTCGGCGCATCGCGATAAACTGTTCCCGTTTATCGATAAGTATTGGCTGCCGATGTTACTCACGGGTATTGCCTTAGCGCTTATACAGGCGCAATACTTTGGTGCAGGCACGCTTAATAAAGCCCCATTTGAAATGACAGTGCCAGACTTAATGCTGCCACAAAAAATCTTACTCACGCTGGTGATACTGGCAATTTTGAACAAGTTTGAGCATATCTCGATTGCACCACTACAAAAGCTAGCAGAAGTCAGTTTTGCGATTTACTTTATCCACCCATGGATAACAACGCCGTGGTGGATGCTCTATGACAGCCCAGATTTTTTGGGATTAAATGGCCAAGGTAATATCTTTACCACTTTAATCGTCACCTTAGTGGTTGTAGCTATCTCTTACTTGATTGCCATCATCATTAAAAAGCTACTCAGTAAACGTAGCCGCTATTTAATCGGCTGGTAAGTAGCAAGAACCACCCAAGTAAAACGATAAAAAAAAGAAGCAAGTTACAGTACCAATCGATACAAATAACTAATATTAAGAGTTACCACATTATGTTTAAACCTCTACTCTATGCCGCAACGCTGCTCTTGCTGTCAACGCAGCTTAGCGCCAATGAAGACTATCAATTTGATGGGCCCTACCTGATCCAAGAAGTCACAACTGATCAGAAGGCCAATGCCAGCCAAGAGTCACATGAACAGACCGCCTATTGGATCTGTAATGCAGAACTTAAAACGACTCGAGTGAGTGAGCGCACACTTAAACGCCCAGATAACTGCGGTCAGCTACCACAACCTACACTGAGTCATGCCATAAAGCAGGTCATGCCTGATAGCTACAGCGGTATAAAAAAAGTGGTCGCACTCAGTGACGTTCATGGCCAGTACGATGTATTAATCACCTTACTAAAAAATCAAAAAATCATTGATGCCGATCATAACTGGGCCTTTGGCGATGGTCATATGGTGATGACAGGCGACATGTTTGACCGCGGCGACCAAATCAACGAAGTACTTTGGTTTATGTACCAGCTAGACAGACAAGCCAAAGCGGCTGGCGGTATGCTGCACCTACTCATGGGTAACCATGAGCAGATGGTACTCGGTGGCGATCTTAGATACGTGCATCAACGTTACGACCTAGCCAGTAAACTATTAAACAGAAGTAACGATGAACTTTACGCGGATAACACCGAAATTGGTCAGTGGCTAAGAAGTAAAAATACCTTAGTTAAGATTAATGACGTGCTATATATGCATGGCGGGATCAGCAGTGAATGGTTAGAGCGCCAGTTAACTATCGAGGAAGCGAATCGTCTGTTTCGCGCTAACATAGGTCGACCTAAGGCTGAGCTAAAACAAGATGAGTTATTGAGTTTTCTATTTTATGGCAATGGACCAACCTGGTATCGAGGCTATTTTAAAGATAGTTTTACCGAAGCTGAACTCGATAAAATACTGGCTTATTTTAACGTCAAGCATATAACCGTTGGCCATACTTCTCAAAAGCGGGTACTTGGACTATTTAACAATAAGGTCATCGCCATCGATAGTAGCATTAAGCGGGGTAAGCAAGGTGAGTTGTTACTGATTGAAAATCATGAATTAGTACGAGGCCTTTTCGATGGTTCTCGCCAAGCATTGTAGCCTTTCACTCGCGATCTAGTGCACTAGGGGCATGTTTGCTACCAGTGCATTAAGTTAGAGCGCAGAACGTAGAACTTAGGACCTAGAACCTAGAACCTAGAACCTAGAGCCAAGTTTGCTAGTTAATGCTTGGTTAGCTTTAGTTTGAATGTTGGCCAGTTAACTATCGCTAAGCAACAGCCCTGTCATGATCAACTTCACTCCGCTTAATTTAACCCCACATAATTTAACTTCTTTGCCATCCCTCAGCTTTACCGACTACTGCTCCCTGGCTCATAGATAACCTTCCCCGCTAACCGACCGATAAAATACAAACCTAGCAAAAGCCGTAACAAAGGTTACAGCAAGTTAAAATTGCCAATAAATTGTTTGCAAAAGGTAAAGCATTAACTTCTACTTTTCTTTACTTTACATTGCTTTACCCTATGAGGTTGAAATTTTATCTAAAATAATCTCAACTTTGGCTGTGTAAGTAATCATTCATGAAATCCTCATATATTCTTATCCCTATATTATTGATTGTTGCTGGCGCAATAACCTTCAGTAGTCTGACTGAAGCGAAACGAACAGATCTCAAACAAAGACCTGTTCGCACCGTGCCTGTCGTTACTGGCATTGTTCAGCAACACGATCTTTCTCAGTCGCTGTCCTTAATCGGTAAACTTGATGCCGAGCAATCAGTTTATATCGCCCCGCAAATTGCAGGTAAGATAAAGTCTATTCTAGTCAGCACAGAGCAAAAAATTGATAACGGCCAGATACTGATCCAGCTTGATGATGCAAAAGCACAAGCAGCCCTTGCCGAGGCAGCCGCCTATTTAGCCGATGAAAAACGTAAGTTAAAAGAGTTTCTAAAACTGATAGATAAAAATGCTATCACCCAAACTGAAATTGACGCCCAAAAAGCCAGTGTCGATATGGCGAGCGCTCGTTTAGCCGCCGCACAGGCCGACCTTGATTATCACTATTTAACTGCGCCATTTGCCGGCACTGCAGGCCTGATTGATTTCAGTCAAGGCAAAATGGTCACCACAGGTACAGAGCTATTAACCCTAGATGACTTATCCAGCATGCGTCTTGATCTGCAGGTACCGGAAAATCACCTGTCACAACTCAGCGTTGGCATGAGAGTCAGCGCCAAAAGCCGTGCATGGCCAAATACAGACTTTATCGGCAAGGTTATCGCCATTGACTCACGAGTCAATCAAGACACCTTAAATCTTAGGGTGAGAGTGCAATTCAATAATCCAAACCTGCAGCTAAAACCGGGCATGATGATGTCAGCAACCCTGCTATTTCCAAGTGTGTCTGAACCCGTCATTCCGGTACAAGCACTCGAATACTCAGGCACTAACCGTTTTGTGTATGTCATTGACGAAAACGGAATTGCCAAACGCACTAAAGTGACCCTTGGCGCTCGCATCGAAAATGAAGTGTTAATTACCGGCGGACTAAGCATTGGTGACAAAGTCGTTGTACAAGGTTTAGTCAATATGCGTGACGGGCTACGCGTAGACGATTTAGCCGACGTTGCACTAGCACACAAAGAAGATGCAAAAGAGACGGCTAAAGAGCAACAAGCACGAGGAAGCATCTAAATGTGGTTGTCTGATGTTTCAGTAAAACGCCCTGTTGTCGCCATCGTCTTAAGCCTATTACTGTGTGTATTTGGCGCGGTATCCTTTAGTAAGCTTGCCGTGCGTGAAATGCCCGATGTAGAAAGCCCAGTGGTCACCGTTATGACCACCTATGAAGGTGCTTCTGCAACCATTATGGAAAGCCAAATTACTACCGCACTTGAAGGCGAGTTAACCGGTATTAGCGGTGTCGACCAAATTGAGTCGGTGACCCGAAACGGCATGTCACGTATTACAGTGACCTTCCTTTTAGGATGGAATTTAACCGAAGGGGTCAGCGACGTTCGTGACGCGGTAGCGCGTGCACAACGCCGACTTCCCGATGAAGCCAACGACCCTATCGTATCAAAGGATAACGGTACCGGTGAGCCTTCTGTTTACGTCAACTTAAGCTCATCTGTCATGGACAGAACGCAGTTGACCGATTACGCTCAGCGTGTTTTAGAAGATAGGTTCAGCCTTATCTCTGGCGTGAGCAGTGTTGATATCTCAGGTGGTTTGTACAAGGTTATGTATGTACAGCTTAAGCCTGAGCTAATGGCTGGCCGCAATGTCACCGCATCAGATATCGTCAGCGTGCTCAATAAAGAAAACGTTGAAACACCCGGCGGTGAAGTGCGAAACGACACCACCGTGATGGCGGTACGCACAGCGCGTATGTATCAAACTCCTGAAGATTTTGACTACCTCGTTATTCGCACTGCAGCCGATGGTACACCTATTTATCTTAAAGATGTCGCCAATGTATTTATTGGTGCGATGAATGAAAACTCAACGTTTAAAAGCGATGGTGTGGTCAATATTAGCTTAGGCGTTGTACCGCAGTCTGACGCCAATCCGCTTGAAGTGGCTCAAGACGTCCACAAAGAAGTGGAGCGTATTCAAAAATTCTTACCCGAAGGCACTAAACTGATTGTCGATTATGACTCAACAGTGTTTATTGACCGTTCAATTGACGAAGTGTTTAGTACTTTAGCTGTAACGGCATTGCTGGTTGTCTTAGTACTGTACATCTTTATCGGCCAAGCAAGGGCGACGTTAATTCCGGCAGTGACTGTCCCTGTGTCACTGATTTCAGCTTTTATTGCTGCCAATATGTTGGGTTATTCGATTAACCTACTCACCCTCATGGCACTTATCCTCTCTATTGGCCTTGTGGTCGATGATGCCATCGTGGTGGTGGAAAATATCTTCCACCATATTGAAAAGGGCGAGCCTCCTCTCTTAGCTGCCTATAACGGTACTCGAGAAGTCGGCTTTGCGGTTATTGCAACCACCGCCGTACTTGTCATGGTTTTCCTACCTATCTCCTTTATGGAGGGTATGGTCGGCCTGCTATTTACCGAATTTTCGGTAATGCTAGCGGTCTCAGTGCTGTTCTCGTCACTTATTGCGCTAACCTTAACACCGGTATTAGGCAGTAAGTTACTTAAAGCGAACGTTAAACCAAACCGCTTTAACCTCTGGGTTGAGTCAATATTTAGCAAACTAGAACACGCCTACCGCAAGATGGTAAGTAAGGCAGTGTCATTTAGAGTTGCCGCTCCCCTGGTCATTATTGCCTGCATTATAGGTAGCGGCTGGTTAATGCAGCAAGTGCCCGCTCAGCTAGCCCCCCAAGAAGATAGAGGCGTTATCTTTGCCTTTATTAAAGGCGCTGAAGGCACCAGTTATAACCGTATGGCAGCCAATATGGAGATTGCGGAAGATAAGTTAATGCCGCTATTAGGCCAAGGTGTGGTCAAGTCTTTCAGTGTGCAAGCGCCAGCCTTTGGCGGCCGAGCAGGTGATCAAACAGGCTTTGTCATCATTCAACTTGAGGACTGGAACGAAAGAACCGTTAATGCGCAGCAAGCCCTAGGTGTCATTGCCAACGCGTTAAAAGGCATTCCCGATGTTATGGTGCGCCCGCTATTACCCGGTTTTAGAGGTGGCTCGAGCGAACCGGTTCAGTTTGTACTTGGTGGCAGTGATTACCAAGAGCTCTTTAAATGGGCACAAGCTTTAGAAGAGGAAGCACTTTATAGTCCAATCTTTGAAAGCCCTGAAATCGATTATAAAGAAACCACACCGGAACTTGTGGTCACAGTTGATAAAGAACGCGCTGCAGAGCTTGGGATAAGTGTTGCCCAAGTGTCTGAAACCTTAGAGATCATGCTCGGCGGTCGCAGTGAAACCACCTTTGTTGAGCGCGGTGAAGAATACGATGTTTACCTTCGCGGTAACGAAAACAGCTTTAGTAACGTAGCAGACTTAAGCCAAATCTATATGCGCTCAGCCAAAGGTGAACTAATCACCCTAGACACCATCACCCACATCGAAGAGGTGGCGTCAGCACAAAAGCTAAGCCATAACAATAAACAGAAATCAATCACCTTAAAGGCCAATTTAGGTGAGGGTTATACGTTAGGCCAGGCATTGAACTTTCTTGACCAGAAAGCCATTGAGATGCTGCCAAGCGATATTTCGGTTGCCTATACTGGCGAGTCTAAAGACTTTAAAGAAAACCAAAGCAGTGTGTTTATGGTCTTTGGTTTAGCTCTGCTGGTAGCCTATCTTGTTTTAGCCGCGCAGTTTGAAAGCTTTATTAACCCATTGGTCGTCATGTTTACTGTTCCTATGGGAGTATTTGGCGGTTTCTTAGGTTTGTATTTAACTGGTCAAGGCCTGAATATTTACAGCCAGATAGGCATGATAATGCTGATTGGCATGGTAACTAAAAATGGTATTTTGATTGTTGAATTTGCTAACCAGCTACGTGATAAAGGTCTTGAGATCGAACAAGCGATTATCGATGCCTCTGTAAGACGCTTGCGCCCCATTCTAATGACAGCCTTTACCACCTTAATTGGCGCAATCCCGCTTATCCTGTCTACAGGAGCAGGCTCTGAAAGCCGGATAGCCGTTGGTACAGTGGTGTTCTTTGGCATGGCCTTTGCCACCTTTGTGACCTTGCTAGTGATCCCCGCTATGTATCGCTTGATCTCTGGAGCAACTAAATCACCCGGTTTTGTCGAGTCACAACTTGATAAAGCCATTGCAGAACATCTGCATTCAAACCCCGCAAAACAATAGCGTAAGTTCCCGTTTTTGCGTAAAAAAGGAGCTCATTGAGCTCCTTTTTGTTTATATGGCAATCCACTTACCTTACCGATACTGCTGCGATTTAATCAATTCTTTCTATACTAAAAGGTATCAAGGTTGCTAAATCACACATAAACAGCCGTTATTCACGCTCGAATAATGACTTATAGCGTTAGGTGGAACTTATGCAGGAAGCAGAGTTTAAACAAAAAGATTGGCAGGAAGCCGAACCAAGGATCTACGAGACAGTTTTTATTAATGGGCAATTTATCGCAGAGCGCCGCTTAAGTGGCAACCAAAGTAAATACCCTCACAGTCCTCATTTAGATGTCTACGATCGCCGACAATCAGATAATAATGACTCCCATCTGGTAGATCTCTACATTTAGCGATAATTTTCCCAATACTGGACTTCACTCAATAGCCAAGCTGCGCTATTGTCTTTGCTTGCCAATGAAAAGTAACCTCAGTGCTGCAACAATAATGTTCATCATTAAGCTATAGCACGCTAACCCAATGAGTACTCTGTGAAAAAAATTGCCCTTTTTGTTGATGTACAAAACATCTATTACACGTGCCGCCAAGCATACGGACGGCAATTTAATTACCGCAAACTGTGGCAACATTTAGGCTATGAAGGTGACATAGTTCAAGCGACCGCTTATGCCATTCATCGCGGTGATGATGGCCAGCTCAAGTTTCAAGATGCATTAAAACACATAGGGTTTGAGGTAAAACTTAAGCCTTTTATTCAGCGCAGCGATGGCTCAGCTAAAGGCGATTGGGACGTAGGTATTACCATTGACATCATGGAAGCCGCAAGTGAAGTCGACGCGGTGATTTTGCTATCTGGCGATGGTGACTTTGATCTGTTAATGCAAAAAATAAAACAAAGATATGGTGTTGAAACCCAAGTTTATGGCGTGCCTAGTTTAACGGCCAAATCACTGATTGACTCAACTGAACAGTTCCACGAAATCAATGACAGCTTACTGCTGTAACAGTGACATTTTTTGAGTGAGCGACAAGTGTTATGGCGGACTATCTGTCCGCCATAATTTATTTATCCAGTTAACAGCCATTACTTTTCAAGTGAGTTGCT
Source organism: Shewanella sp. 125m-1 (assembly GCF_052977065.1). Classification (NCBI taxonomy): domain Bacteria; kingdom Pseudomonadati; phylum Pseudomonadota; class Gammaproteobacteria; order Alteromonadales; family Shewanellaceae; genus Shewanella; species Shewanella sp. 125m-1. Next base: position 216,705 of record NZ_JBRILT010000001.1, on the reverse strand, counting down.
ACAAGCCCGTTAACCAGCTTATTGTTCAAGTGCAGTCGTATAACAACGCCTGATAACGCTTTGCCTGTGAATGCCAATCAAATCTCTGCGCCTTGGCGCTTTGTTGCATAGCATTCCAACGTGCACTTCCCACCATAGTGGTAGCCTCATCAAAGACCTGCAATAGCGCCGCGCCCTGAGATGGAATATCGCCCCCCTCAAAGGTAAAACCTGTTTCTAGATGATGTACCGTATCTTTAAGGCCACCGATCCGATTAACTAAACAGAGCTGCCCCGCGCGCATCGCCAACATTTGGCTGATCCCACAAGGTTCAAACGAGCTGGGCATTAAAAATAGTGAACCTAGCTTGTAAAGCTTATCGGATAGCTGTTCATCATAACCATCTAAGAAAATAAACTGTTGATGTTTAGCCGCTATGTCTGAAAACTCACGGGCTATCTCTGCATCACCGCTCCCCAGCATGACAAAACGTGCATTAACATCGAAAGCTGCCATGCGTATCAGCAAGGCCTCTAATACCGTGCGGCCTCGTAAAGTGCAGTCGTCATTGTCGATCTCAAAACGGCTACGCAGCAACATCACCTTCTGATCCGTTAGGCGACCAACAGAGGTCATGATAAACCTAGTATCTTCAGTGTGAGTGGCCTCTTTTGCATTGGCACTGTTTAAATCGATATGATGAGTCACCTCTGCCAGCCATTGCTGCAAACGCCATTGAGCAATAAAGTCTTGCGTTCTTACCTGTGCCTTGCCCACCTGCCATTGAATAATCGTGTTTAACGCCTGCTCGATAACCTGCCTAGTTAAATCGACTCGGCCTTGTTGATTGGCTTTCTTGCTAGGCTTTTTCTTGTTAGCCTCTTGCTTGGTAACTTCAGCATCTACATTGCTGCAATGCTCGTTATCACCGCCTTGTTCGACCTCTTTTTCAACATCTGCCAGTGCTTGTGGGTACATACAGCCATTAAGTATACCCACCAGGTTGTTGCGATTACGCTGATGTTGCAAGTCCAGCTCTAAGCCCTCGCCACCAAAGAAACCCTGCTCGGGTAATGAGGGGCTGAGCACCTCTAAGGCATAACTTGGCGATACCAGGTGAACCTTATCACTGAGCACAATACCGGCCCGCATTGGGTTAATGCAGTTGCTATAGCGTGGATCTTTAATCAAGCTGCATTGCAGTTCAGTAAGCTCGGCACTTAAGTGCGGATACCAGGCTGCAAATGACGACGCCTCATCGTTAAAAGGCCTGATCCCCTGCAATGCCAAATTATGAATACTGAACACACAAGGTAAATCTTGCAAAAAACCATAGCGACTATCGAAGGCACGCAGCACCGCAAATAATCCGTTATGCCAATCATGCAGATGAATATGACTCGGTTTATCAGCAAAGTACTGCGCTCCGTCTTCAGTTAGAAAATCGATGCGCAGCGCTTCTGCAACAGCAAGATTAAACAAGGCAAACTTAGTTGCATCTTCTGCAAATGGTCTAGAGGCCTCACCTTGAAAATAAGCGCCATGACTGCCATGAAAAAGTGGATGTTCAAATAAGTAGAAATGACTATTAGCAAGCTTAGGGTTTAGCGCGCGGTACACGCCGACCTGTTGCTTTTTCCCTGAAAACTCAACGTCAACATCTGCCAGCCAATGTGCATTGGCCGCCGCTATCAATGAGCCAAAACTTGGCATTGCCACATCAACGGCAATATTGAGCTCCGCTAACGCCACTGGTAAGTCATTGATCACATCGGCCATGCCGCCAACTTTCGCGCCTGGAATCGCTCCGTTTTCAGCGGCCAGCATTAATACCCGAGCCTGGGTGACCTCAGTAGGCGCACGATTAAGCTCATTGCTTAGCGTATGGTTTTGGCTCAGACCATTACCCACGTTCAGCGCCTGAGTCTGGTTGTCGATATTATTGTGCGGCAGCATAAATCACTCATACCCCACAGGTAAGCCCAACATATCTCGCGTGACTAACACTTTACCTTTTTCCGAAACTCTAAAGCCTTTGGCTTTGTCATGCTCGTGGTTATAGCCAATCACAGTCCCTTCGGGAATAATGCAGCCCCTGTCTATAATCGCATTTTTGATTTTGCAATTTCGTAGCACCACCACATCAGGCAAGATAACCGAGTCTTCGACACTGGAAAATGAACACACTCGCACTTCATTAAATAGCACACTGCGGCGCACCGTTGAGCCAGAGATAATGCAGCCACCAGAAATAATCGAGTCCAATGCCATGCCGCGACGTTCATCATCGTCAAATACAAATTTAGCTGGCGGCAGTTGCTCTTGATACGTCCAAATCGGCCACTTGGCGTCATAAAGGTTAAGTGCTGGTGTCGGTGATAGCAGCTCCATATTGGCTTGCCAAAACGAATCTAATGTCCCCACATCACGCCAGTAAGCTTCCTCGTTCGGAAAGGCACTGCGAAAACGGTGGGCAAACACTTGGTGCTCTTTAATAATGGCTGGAATGATATCCTTGCCAAAATCCCGATCTGAATCTTCGTTTTGAGCATCACGCTTAAGTTGATCAAATAAGAACTCTGTATTAAACACATAGTTGCCCATAGAGGCTAAACACATCTCAGGGTTTTCAGGTAAATGCTTAGGTAATTCAGGTTTCTCTTCAAAACCTAAAATACGTTTGGTTTCATCCACTTCAACCACCCCAAATGCACCAGCGGCCTCTGCAACCGGAACCTCTAAACAGGAAACTGTCATATCAGCCCCCGATTCAACGTGAGTTGCCAACAACCCCGCATAATCCATGCGATATACGTGATCGCCCGATAATATCATCACGTATTTGGGCAACTCGTGGCGAATAATATCAATGTTCTGAAACACTGCATCAGCCGTACCTTGGTACCAGTTTTCCGAGTAACGTTGTGATGCTGGTAAGATCTCAACCGACTCACCCAGCTCCTTCTTAAAGTGCCCCCAACCGCGCATCACATGACGGATCAGTGAATGAGATTTATATTGAGTCACCACACCAATCTTGCGGATCCCAGAATTAATACAGTTAGATAACGGAAAATCGATAATGCGAAATTTGCCTCCAAAATATAATGAAGGTTTAGCGCGCCAGTCCGTCAGTTCATGTAAGCGAGAACCTCTGCCCCCCGCAAGAATAATGGCATAAGTATCGCGGGTTAAGTTACTAATATAACGTGGGTTGGTGATAGTCATTAGCGTTCACTCCTTGAACAAAAATCGAGATTATGTCGTGCGTTATTTATCTGAGTCTGTATCTGTTCCATGGTTAAGCCTTCCAGATTTCGTCACGATAATTAGCGATGGTGACATCACTAGAGAAACGACCGCTTGCAGCGGTGTTACGGATACTCATTTGTGTCCATGTGATCGGATTTTTATAGGCTCTGGACACTTTCTCTTGCGCTAAACGGTATGACTCAAAGTCTGCGGCTATCATCCATGGGTCATTTTTATTGGTGATGGCATCAATGATTGGTGAGAAGATCCCTTGTTCAAGCAGGCTAAAATGACCACTTTTAAGTAGCGCCAACACTTCACTTAAAGCCGGAGAAGCATCAATAAAATGCTGCGGACAATAATCTTGGCGCTGACGCATCACCTCTTGAGCATCTAGCCCGAACAGGAAAAAATTGTCTTTGCCCACCTCTTCAAGCATCTCAACATTGGCACCATCTAAGGTGCCGATGGTAATGGCACCATTCATCATAAACTTCATATTGCCAGTGCCCGACGCTTCTTTACCTGCTGTCGAAATTTGCTCTGACAGATCCGTCCCTGGGCAGATTTTTTCCATCGCGCTGACGTTATAATTGGGTAAAAAGGCTACGCGTAAATACTTAGATACTGCGGGATCGCAATTGACCATGTGAGCCACATTGCTAGCAAGCTTAATGACCAGTTTTGCCATGGCATACCCCGGCGCGGCTTTACCGCCAATCAGTACGCAGCGGGGGACCAGTTCACTGGTATGGCCTTGCTGAATTTGGTGGTATAGATGGATAACATGCAAGATATTGAGTAACTGGCGTTTGTATTCATGAATACGCTTAACTTGCACATCAAACAGCATCTCAACATCAAAATCGACATCGCACTCGGCTTTAATCAATTGTGCCAGCTTTGCTTTATTATTCTGTTTGACCTGGCGCCACTCTTGCAGGAAAGCGTTGTCATCGGTAAAGGCATTCAAGGCATTGAGATGACTCAAATCTGTCACCCACTCATCGCCCAAACGCCTGGTCAGCAATGATGCGAGCTCCGAATTACAATGGGCTAGCCAGCGCCTTGGGGTGACACCGTTTGTCTTGTTATTAAACTTTTCAGGCCATAGCTGATAGAAGTCTTTAAACAAGCCCGACACCAAGAGTTTGCTATGCAGCTCTGCCACGCCATTAACCGAAAAGCTTGCCACAATTGCTAGGTAGGCCATGCGCACATGGGGTTCACTGCCCTCTTCGATAATCGACATTGCCGCCAGTTGCTGTGCATCTCCAGGCCAGTGATGCGCCACTTGCTCTAAATAACGGGCGTTGATCTCATAAATAATCTCTAAAATCCTAGGCAACATGTGCGCCAACATCCGTACAGGCCAGCGCTCAAGCGCTTCAGGTAATAGTGTATGGTTGGTATACGCCATGGTTTGTGTTACCACTTGCCACGCGGCATCCCACTCTAAAAAGTGTTCATCAATTAACAGCCGCATTAACTCAGGAATGGCAATGCTCGGATGCGTATCGTTTAGCTGCATCACATTAAATTTGGCAAATTGGCTAAAATCATTACCGCGGCGCTGAACCCAGGTTCTCAGTAAATCTTGTAAGCTGGCAGAGCTGAGAAAGTATTGCTGCCTTAAGCGCAGCTCTTTACCGTTTTCACTGGCATCGTTTGGATAGAGCACCATAGTGATCTGCTCAGCCATGTTCTTTCGCGCCACCGCCTCGGTGTAATCGCCTTGATTAAACTCTTCTAAGTCAAAATCATCTGTAGCTTCTGATTTCCATAACCTTAAGGTATTGATACGATTATTTTGATAGCCAGGAACCGGCATGTCATAGGCGACAGCTAACACATCTTGCGTATCTAACCAGACCACATTACGACGACCACTTGGGTCAACATAACTACTGGTGTGGCCAAAAAATGGCACTGTGACATTATGCTCAGCAACCCGTACTTCCCATGGGTTACCCTCTCGAAGCCAGCGATCAGGGCGCTCTACTTGAAAACCCTCCACCAGCTTTTGCGCAAACATACCGTATTCGTAACGAATGCCGTAACCTGTGACGCACAGATCTAAACTGGCGCAGCTATCAAGAAAACAAGCCGCCAAGCGGCCCAAGCCACCATTACCCAATCCTGCGTCATGCTCCATCTGCTCAATCTCTTCGAGCTCTACCGCATAGCTTTGCAACACCTCTTTAGTTTGCTGCAACAGATCTAGGTTCATAACGGCGTTCCCCATGGCCCGCCCCATAAGAAACTCTAATGACAGGTACGCCACCTGCTTACGCTCAAACTGACAATCGGCTTGACGAGTGGCGCGCCAGCTTTCAAGCATTTGCTCCTTAACACTTAAAGCCAAGGCATTAAACAACTCTTGCTTGTCATGTAAGTCTCGACCGAGTCCATTATTAACATGACGCTGCATTCTAGCCCCGAGCGAACTGCAAGGGTCAATCGCTTGAATCGCTTCTAGGCCTTGCTCCTGCTCCTTGATTACAGCCGATGTTTTATCTTTGCTTTGTTTTTTAAGCGAGGTCTTAGCGCTTGTTTTTACAGGCGTCGTCATGCAGTCACTCCTTTAGATTGGGCGTAAAACAACATTACACTTCTGTCTTGTAACAATAAGGTTTGTTGGGGCTCGAGCGTAAACTGCGACTTTGCGTCAAGGCAGACTTGGCCGCTAAAATGTTCACTATGAGTATCGATAAGTCGCTGCCATGGTGAGAAATTGGCTAGCGTGGGGGCGGTGAACTGTAATGCTTGCTCGTCGCTATTAAGCATTAACAGTAAGGCTTGTTGCTTACCCGATGTCCCCTCTAATTCACCACTTAAAATAAGACTTAAACTGCGAGTTTGTCCTTCAGCCCAAAGCACCTTACTCATGGGCTCAGCTTGACGGCAAAACCAATGTAACTGTGGTGAATCATCAGAGGAGTCGTTATGGATATAACGCTTGTAACACAGCGCTCTGTAACGTTTTCTTAGCGCGATGAGCGCCTGAGTAAACAGCAAACGTTGTTGCTGCCAATCTGCCAGGTTCCAATTAAGCCAGGTAAGCGGATTATCTTGGCAGTAAGCGTTATTGTTGCCTTGTTGGCTGTGGCCAAATTCATCGCCTGCCAGTAACATGGGCACACCTTGGGACAACATTAAACAGGTCAAAATATTACGCGCCTGTCGATGACGTAATGACTGGATCTCAGCCTGCTCGGTCTGCCCTTCTACGCCGTAATTACTGCTAACGTTTTCTTGGTGTCCATCGCGATTATCTTCGCCATTGGCGTGATTATGACGCTCGCTGTAACTCAAAAGATCTTGCAAGGTAAAACCGTCGTGACTGGTTATAAAGTTGATGCTCGCGCAGGGGCCACGCTTTGACGGCTCAAACAGATCACTTGAGCCATGAAATCGGCGCGCAAGCTCTGGCAACATACCCATATCGCCGCGCCAAAACCGCCTTAAGGTATCGCGATATCGATCATTCCACTCGCTCCACCCTTGTGGATAGCCCCCCAACTGATAACCGCCCGGACCAATGTCCCATGGCTCAGCGATCAATTTCACTCGATTAAGCACGGGATCTTGCGCGATAGCATCAAAAAAACCGGATCCCGGATCAAATCCATAGGCCTCTCGCCCAAGCGCGCTGGCCAGATCAAACCGAAAACCATCAACCCCCATCACCTCGACCCAATATCGTAACGAGTCGAGAACCAGTTGTAATACCCGCGGGTGAGTGATGTTCAAACTGTTGCCACAGCCTGTGTCATTAATATAAAAGCGTTTATCGTTCGCCAGTAAGCGGTAATAGCTTAGGTTATCTATGCCTTTAAAACTCAGCGTAGGTCCAAGGTGATTTCCTTCACCGGTATGGTTGTAAACCACATCGAGGATCACCTCGATACCGGATTGATGCAGCGCGCTCACCATTTGGCGAAACTCGTCAATGTTACCTTGGCTTAAATATGCGTTGTGGGGGGCAAAGAACCCAAGGCTGTTGTATCCCCAGTAATTGGTTAGCTGTTTATCTTGCAGAAACGCTTCGGAGATAAAGCTATGGACGGGTAATAACTCAACTGCCGTCACCCCCAACTGTTTGAGATATTGCAGTACGCTAGGCTGAGCTAAACCGAGAAAAGTGCCTTTAAAACATGGTTCAATCTGGGGATGCTGCTGAGAAAAGCCTTTTACATGCAGCTCATAGATAATGCTTTGCTCTAGTGCTGTTGGCTCATCTCCACTCATATTGCCGCTATGATTGCCGCTATGACAGCCAACTTCATTATGACGATATGCAGCTTGAACTATGTGATTGAGTGGGGCTATTGGGGGCAGATTTCGACAATCAACCACCTTACACTTTGGCATATATTGGCTATTATCACGCAGATCTAAGCATAAATCCTGATCGCTACTCTTGTCATAGTTGCCGCTCTTATCATGTGCACTTCCCACATCATCAGCAGTTTGCACCTGATAAGCATAGTGACTTTCGTGCTCAATAAACTCACCCACCCACTGCTTAGCGTAAGGGTCGAGTAACAGTTTGTAAGGGTTAAATCTGTGCCCTGAATGAGGTTCATATAAGCCATCAACCCGGTAACCATAAACCTGAGCGGCATCTACGCCTTGCAAATACACGTGCCAAACCTGTTGTGTGTTTTCGGTCAATACGATTTGCTGGGTTTCAAAACGACCGCTGCGGTCAAATAAACACAGCGTGACTTTGGTTGCATGGGCAGAAAACAGCGCAAAATTAACCCCATTGTCATCTAAGGTCGCCCCAAGAGGGTAAGGTCTTCCCTTCAGTACTTGCACGCTTTAGCCCCGACCTAAGACTAAACAAGCAAGTGGAGCAATCGTGATCTCAGCACTATAAGCCAGTCCCTGATAGGGCTGTTCTTGCGCTAAAATAACGCCACTATTGCCGACATTGCTGCCACCATAGGCCTGACTATCACTATTGAGTAATTCGATATAATCATGCTTATCGGGTAAACCGATACGAAAGCCTTCATGCACCTGTGGCGTCATATTGATAATAAAGATAATTGAGCTCTCGCCTTTTTTACTATCACCTTGTTTACTATCGACGGCCCTGCTACTGCGCATAAAGCTAAAAATACAGCTTTGGCTGTTATTGCAATCTAACCAACGAAACCCGTCAGGTTCGCCATCTAGCTGCCACAATTGCTCACTCGACTGATAAAGTCTATTGAGATCTTTAAGCCACAATTGCACTCCTTGATGGGGCGCGTATTGCAGTAGATGCCAATCTAAACTCTTGTTATGGCTCCATTCATCACGCTGAGCAAACTCACTGCCCATAAACAGCAACTTTTTCCCCGGATGACCCCACATAAAGCCATAATAGGCTCTTAGGGTGGCAAATTTTTGCCAATCATCATTGGGAATTTTGTGCAGTAAAGAGCCTTTACCGTGTACCACTTCATCGTGGCTAAGCGCCAAAATAAACTGCTCGGTATATTGGTACACTAAGCTAAATGTCAATTCTTGGTGATGGTGTACTCGGTAAATCGGGTCGCGCTTAATATAACCTAAGCTGTCATTCATCCAGCCCATGTTCCACTTAAAGCCAAAGCCCAAATTGTGTGAGCCGTGTCGCTCGGCGTCTTGCGTATCAAGCATATGAGTCACCCCCGGCCAAGCGGTAGACTCCTCGGCTATCATGCAGATCCCCGGAAACGCTTGGTACATGCGCTGATTCAGCGCCTGTAAAAAGTCAATGGCCGCTAAGTTTTCTCGACCACCAAACTCATTAGGCTGCCACTCTCCGGGTTCTCGGCTGTAATCGAGATAAAGCATAGATGACACGGCATCTAACCTGAGTCCGTCAAAATGAAACTCTTTAAGCCAATAGCACGCATTACTCAACAGGTAGCTTTGTACCTCACCGCGGCCATAATTATAGATAAGCGTGTCCCAATCAGGATGTTCCCCCTGGCGAGGATCGTTATGTTCATACAGGCAACTCCCATCAAACTGAGCTAATCCATGGGGATCTTTTGGAAAATGCGCCGCCACCCAATCTAAGATCACTGCGATCCCAGCTTGATGGCAGGCATCAATAAAAGCTTTAAGGGCTTGGGGATCACCAAAACGACAAGTAGGCGCAAACAAGCCAACAGGCTGATACCCCCAAGAGCCATCAAACGGATACTCGCTGATTGGCATTAACTGTAAATGGGTAAAGCCCATATCAACGACATAGGGAATAAGCTGTTCAATCAAGTCTTGATAGTCAAAATACTCTTCACCCTGCTCACCTTTACGCCGCCATGATGCTAAGTGAACTTCATAAATTGACATCGGCGCTTGATGCCATTTGACCTTAGCGCGAGCCTGAAGCCATTGGCTATCTTGCCATTGATATAAAGTTTGCTGCGGCACCAAAGAAGCATTACTTGGCGCAGCTTGCATCGCCTTGGCATAAGGATCGGACTTTTCTAACCGTTCGCCATGGCAGCTAACAATTTCAAATTTGTAATGTTGACCCCCTTTGGCGCTGGGAAGAAAAATCTCCCATAAACCATTGGCCAAATGCTGACGCATAACATGAACGGCGCCGTCCCAATGATTAAAATCCCCTAGAAGCGAGACTCGCTTTGCATTGGGAGCCCATACACAAAAATGCACCCCCTCGATACCTTGAACGCTGCGCCAGTTAGCACCCAGAAACTGGTAAGCGTGCTCTTGTCGACCTTCACCAAACAGATATACGTCATCATCAGCTAACAAACTCGGGAATTGGTAAGGGTCAATAATATCTTCTTGGTTCAAAGGGTATTGCACGCGCAATAGATACAAAAAAGGTTTAACTCTACGCCCCATAATGCCGCTAAATATCCCCTCTTCATTATGTCTTTCTAGGCTGGCAACTTTACGACCTGTTTTATAGCAAATGACCTCAACACTTAGCGCACCACGCAAGAAGCAACGTACACTCAAAGCCTTACCTTGATTAATACTGTGCATGCCTAGCAAACCAAATACGTCTACATATTCGCTATTAAGTAGCGCAATATCGCCACCGCTTTGCAATTCACCAGCATGTTGAGTCATAGCAATAGAGTTCATAGAAGGTTGTCCGTATTGGTGTGGTTTGAATATTCAGAAATTGACGAGCTTGTACTATCAAACGTCTTGTCCCTGCACAGCTCTGAGCCAGTATCACTGCTGCTATGTTGAACTGCGTCCTTAGTATTAGCGGCAAAACCCGCCATGCGACCTGCCGACACTTGCAGCATCAAATGCTGCACGCGGTCATCTTTTGCTATCTCAGCTAATGTTTTAGGTAAGCGTCGCTGCCAGTTAGGGTATTGCTGCCACGTGCCCGGCACATTAACGCTTAAACGCTCTAATGTAAGATCGCACAGCTGTACACTAAATAATTCAGCATTACCGGCTGCACTCACCTTTATCCAAGCCTGTAACAATTGCGGATAATCAATCTCATGTAATTTGCACTGACTAGACATCGCACCTTGGTTGATCAACAGATTGAGCAGTTGTATCTTATTCTTGGCGCGCTCATCTTGTGCAAACTTAAGCGCTTCATCACTATCAATAAGCTCAAGCGAGCGACGTAAGTACAAGTCGCTACCTTGCCACCAGGCTTTTAATGTTGGGACGTCATGATTGGCTAACATCATTAAACAACGACGTTTATAATCCGCCGGGGGAGTAAACTGATCATCTTGCTTATTGAAATAAAACAATTGGTTTGACATCACCCCAGCAGCTTGCAAGCGACACACTATTTCTGGCGGAATCAAGCCTAAATCTTCACCAATAATCTGGCAGCGAGCACGCTGACTTTCGATGCATAAGATCGCAATCAAGCAATCCTGCGGATAATAAACATAAGCCCCGCCACCAAGCTCGCTATCCTTTGGCCACCACCATAAACGCAGTAGTGACATAACATGATCGATACGAAGGGCCCCGCAAGACTGCATATTCGAGCGTAATAAATCGATAAAATGCTGATAACCAGTGGATTTAAGCGCGATTGGATCAAAAGGAGTCAGTCCCCAGTTTTGCCCCTGAGGTGCAAACTCATCGGGCGGCGCGCCAATACTGGCATGGGTACAAAATAACTCAGGCTGAGACGCGACTTCACAGCTATCGGCCGATACCCCAACGGCAAGATCGCGGACTAGCCCGATAGACATCTGCAACTGTTTAGCGTGCAATTGACACTGGGCTAACTGCTGCTCAGCGATAAACTGCAAGTAAGCAAAAAACTGCGGTTCGTCACGGTTACACTTTTGGGCTGCAGACTGATGCTGGCAAAACTGGTTAAGCGCCGCGCCTTGCTCGCAGACAAATTGTTTAAATAGCCGCGCTCTAGGTGTATTAACTTCTAGGTGTTGCTGACAAAATGCCTGATATAACTGTTGATAAACGATGTATTTATAGTGGCTAATATCTCGATAATTTAACCAGTTTGATTGGTTTAACACCCTTTTTAACGCATCAAGACTAGCAACTCCTTTGAAGCTGTCATCACTTACCGATGGCTTATGTGCTTTACTCGGTGCGTAACCACGATTTAATGCCGTTAATAGCGCTTCAAGCTTCAGCAGTTCAAATTCTGCCACTTGCTCAATATTAATATAAAGTGGATTAAGTCGACGTCGATCATCTGGGCTGTAAGGACTCACTGCATCTGGATTGGCAATATCGAGTGCGTGTAGTGGGTTAAGTAAAATAAATGCCCCGCCATGCTTAGCAAGCATATCGATAAGCTGCATTAAGTCGCCAAAATCACCTATCCCCCACTGGTTTTCGCTGCGTAGACTATAAAGCTGAATACTCAGTCCCCAGGCTTTCGTGGGCTTATTGGCATTAGTGGACTTAGTGGCATTAGTAGATTTAGTAAATTTACTGGCCCGCGCTACCGCTTCTGCTCCCTGAAAAGTCTCAACAGGTGCCACCAGCCAAGTCCCCGTAGCATGCTGCTTGCTCGATTCAGTTAAGGCTTGACTCAATGACGCTTCAGGTATAGCCCCTAAGGTATCAAGCTCGACACTGACTTTATGATACCCAAGGCCGATGTGAGGTAACTCAATACCCATTAAAGCCGCTGATATTGTTAATCGATAATGCAGATACACATCTGCAGCGATGTGATAATTACCAATAACCTCACAGTGCTCGTTACTGTGCGGCGTACAACTAAATTGATAACACTCACCGCATTCAAGCTGCAGCTTAATATTAAGCACCTGCCGATAAGTTTGTGGCAGATAAACCTCTAGGGTTAGCTGGTTAATATCGCAATGCTGAAATACCGGTAATAGTTGTGTCCAAGGTTTAGCATCAAGTAGATAGTTTCTTTGCTCTATCCATGGGGAAGACTGAAGTTGATGACGGCGTACCATTGCGGGTTCACATTTATGCTGCTCATGGGGTGCTAGCATGCAGGCTAATATATTAAGCCTATCCTCCTCTGAGATCCGGATGTACGCGCCATGGCAGTCGATAAACTCCGCCGCTACGCCTTGCAAATACAGTAACTTTTCTAGCCCCATACCTGTCATCCTTGCACTTCGCCATTCAAAAACTTAATAGAGCAGTTACCATGCCAAAGACAAATAACAGCTTGAAGACAGTTTTATTGCAACAGGGTGACATTATTCATGCTAATAAAATCAGCACGTTAAATGGGAAGTACAAACAGATGTAATCGAAACATCTAAAAAAGGCATTAAACAGTCAGGCAGACATCTGCACAAAATTAGCGCAGCCGCTGACCGATATTGAACGATATTGAACGATATTAGCCATAAAATAAGAGATTAAGAGCGAACAGTAATATCAAAATTCAGTAGAGCGAATACCTGAAAAATTGTGCTTAACTGAATACTTGTCTCCATGTCATAAAATTACAAAATTAGTAAGACAGATCCAACTTTCGGGCTATTTTTAGCTAAATAAACGCCTTATTTGAAGTTGGTCACACCTTTATCAAACTAGTGTTGGTACTTTAATTACCAGAAAAGATAACAACTTTTAACATTAAAAGCGTAATAGGTGATTCTTATGGCTGCTAAATTTTTTATCCCATCTGTCAATATCTTAGGGCAAGATGCTGTTACTGAAGCGATTGGTGACATCAAGTCACTAGGCTTTAAAAATGCATTAATTGTTACAGATAAACCTCTCGTTGATATTGGTCTGGTAGCCCAGGTCACAGACAAGTTGGCAAGCAACAATATTAACTCTGTCATCTTCGATGGTGTACAACCTAACCCAACAGTGGGTAACGTCGAAGCAGGTCTTGAAATATTAACCGCTAACAACTGTGATTTCGTGATTTCTCTTGGTGGTGGCTCGCCACATGACTGCGCAAAAGGCATCGCATTAGTTGCAACCAATGGTGGTAGCATTAAAGATTATGAAGGTTTAGATGTATCAACTAAGCCACAACTTCCCCTCGTTGCCATCAACACCACCGCAGGCACTGCGAGTGAAATGACCCGTTTCTGCATCATTACCGATGAAGAGCGTCATATTAAGATGGCCATCGTAGATAAGAACACGACCCCCATTCTTTCCGTAAACGATCCTGAGTTAATGCTACTAAAGCCTGCAGGCCTAACCGCTGCGACAGGTATGGATGCATTAACCCACGCCATCGAGGCTTACGTATCGATTGCCGCGAACCCAATAACGGATGCGTGCGCGATTAAAGCGATTGAGCTCATTCAAGCAAACTTGGTCGAGGCCGTTGAAAATGGCCAAAGCATTGAAGCGCGCGATCAAATGGCATACGCACAGTTCTTAGCCGGTATGGCATTTAACAATGCGAGCCTTGGTTATGTGCATGCAATGGCGCACCAACTCGGCGGTTTCTATGACCTACCACATGGCGTATGTAACGCATTACTACTGCCTCATGTGCAAGCCTACAACGCGCAAGTTGTACCTGCTCGATTAAAAGATGTTGCCAAAGCCATGGGCGTAGATGTAGCAGCAATGAGTGATGAGCAAGGTGCAGAGGCCGCAATCACAGCCATTAAGAAGTTATCTGTTGCAGTCAATATTCCAGAGAACCTCACTAAGCTAGGGGTCAAGGCTGAAGATATTGCAACACTTGCTGACAATGCACTTAAAGATGCATGTGGTTTTACCAACCCTAAGCAAGCGACTCACGCAGAGATCTGCCAAATTTTTACTAATGCGCTTTAGTTAAGAAACAATAGTAAGAAGTAAGAAGCAATAGTTAATGCGCTTTAGTTAAGAGCAATAGTTAATACGCATTAACTCGCTCTAAAAAGTCAAAGTCTAGTTTTACCCAGAGCAAACACTTAACGGTTAAGTAAGAGGTGAAAGGTCGCAAGCAAATTTAGCTCCCATAATTTGACTTGCGCCTTTTATGCTCTTCTCATTCGATAATGAGTCGTTAACCATATTGCCGACAATCTGCTCTAGATTTAATTTTTTTAGAAAAAAAACTGCTAATTTTTAACAATGTGTAGCAAAAGAGTACTACTTTAAGATTATTTTAATGTTGGAGGTAGGATACAAAGCGATACATGTTTGATATAATTATCTGGTTCGCTTTTTCCCTGCAAAAGTTAAAGCAAGCTTAGAAACCCACTCCTCGGAGTGGGTTTTTTCCTTTCTGCAGCAATTTAACCGCACCACTTCGCGCCATTTCATAAAGTACATTCTAAATCATAACAATATTGATTGTGGTTATGCATGCTAGCGCCAACGACCAAGGCAGACCTTACTTTCATAACCGATACTCGCTTAAGTCCCACAATCACTCTGCATAAAAAAGCCTGCTTTGCAGCAGGCAATTTAGTTAAAGCGATAACCGTAGGCTAATGTCTTATGGCTTTACTTGATGCTCTTGAACTTGAGACTCCTCAGGTTCTTTAGGTAAGCCTTTAGCCCTTTCACGCATCTTTTGCATGATAACGTAAAATACCGGCACTAATAACGTACCCACAATAGTGGCCGCTAACATACCGCCAAACACAGAGTAACCCAACGCGCGGCGGCTTCCTGAGCCTGCGCCCGTCGCTATCACTAATGGCAATACCCCTAAAAGGAATGAGAACGCCGTCATCAATACTGCACGAAAGCGTAATCGCGCCGCCGTCTGTGCAGCTTCAATGATACTCTTACCCTCTTCGTGCAACTGTTTAGCAAACTCCACAATCAAAATCGCATTCTTACAGGCAAGACCAATCAAGAGCACCAAACCAATCTGAGCATAGAGGTTTAAGTCTGACCCCACTAACAAGATGTTAAGGAATGCTCCTAATACCGCTATTGGTACCGCTAGAATAACGGCAAATGGAATTGTCCAACTCTCGTACTGAGCCACTAGGAATAGGTAAGTAAAGACTAACGCCAACGAGAAAATCAGCGGTGCTAGGTTACCCGCTTTAATCTCTTGATAAGTTTGTCCTGTCCACTCAAAGGTGTAACCAGCCGGAAGCGACTCGTTGGCCGCGCGCTCCATTGCCGTAATCGCATCACCCGAACTAAAGCCGGGAGCCGGAAAACCATTAATCGTGGTCGAACTAAACATGTTGTAGTTATTCATCACGTCAGGCCCCAAAATTGGTGTCACTGTCACCAACGTACTTAAGGGGACCATCTCGCCAGTCTTAGAGCGCACATAGAAACGTGAAATATCTCTATCGGAGTTACGGTACTCTGATTCTGCCTGCAAAATAACTCTAAACACCTTACCGAAACGGTTAAAGTCATTGACGTACATAGAGCCAAGCATGGTTTGCATCGTCGAGAAGATCTCATTTAACGAGATCCCCAGTGCTTTAGCTTTATCTCTATCAACATCAACAAACATTTGTGGCACATCGGCGCGGAAATTACTAAAGGCCATGGCGATTTCAGGTTGCTCATTGGCTTTCATAATTAAAGCACGCATCACAGAGGCCAACTCTTGGGGACTGCGCCCTTGAGTGTCTTGCAATACAAACTCAAAGCCCCCCACGCTACCTACGCCAGGAATTGGCGGCAGTGAGAATGCCATCGCCTTCACTGCAGGGTTAGCGGCATATTTAGCTTGTAGCTTAGCTACAATCGCTGACTCAACCATGTCGGGGGATTCACGTTCACTCCAAGTTGATAGAGTGACAATCATCAAACCACCATTTGATGACACTGAACCGGTTAAAATACTAAAGCCACTGGCATGGATCACATTCTCCACACCCGGTTCGGCAAGCGTTAACTCAACCAGATCTCGCATCACATCTTCGGTACGGTTAAGTGAGGCGCCATCGGGTAGCTGAATATCCACCATGAAGGCTTTCTTATCTTCCATCGGTACAAAACCCGACGGTAACATTTTGGCGACCCCCCCGGTCACAAGGATTAGACCAACATACACCACGCCAACGATGACCAGCTTACGTGTCAGCAACGACACTAACTTCATGTACTTGCCCGTAAATTGTTCAAAATACTTATTAAAGGCAGCATGGAAGCCTTTCGTATGTGTCTTAGGCGCGCGTAGTAATGATGCACAAAGAGCTGGGCTTAAGGTAAGTGCATTAATTGATGAGATAAGTACAGAGATACAGATAGTCACGGAGAACTGGGCATACATCTGTCCAGTGATCCCCGGCATCACAGCCGTTGGTGCAAATACCGCAAGCAATACCAGGGTCGTCGCAATAATCGGCCCTGTGACCTCTTTCATCGCTTTAGATGTCGCCTCTTTAGGTGATAAGCCTTCATCTTGCATCAAACGAGTGACGTTCTCCACCACCACAATCGCATCATCGACGACGATACCAATCGCGAGAATAAGCGCGAATAAAGAAACAGTATTGATACTCATATCAAAAGCAAGTAAGAAGGCAAATGTACCGATAAGCGAAACTGGAATGGCAATAGCAGGCACTAAGGTTGAGCGTGCATCCTGTAAAAAGATAAATACGACAAAAACCACCAGCGCAATAGAGATAAACAGGGTTTGCACCACCTCTTTAATTGAGGTTTCAACAAACTCAGTGGTGTCATACAGCACTTCATACTGCAGATCATCAGGAAAACGCTCAGACAGGTTTTCCATTTCAGCCTTAATCGCTTTACCGACTTCTAAGGCGTTTGCATCTGGTGATTGATAGATGGCGATAATTGCCGATGGCTTGTTATTTAGCTTACCTTGAGCATCATAGGTTTGAGAGCCAAGCTCCACTCTAGCAACATCGCCAACCACCACCTTAGAGCCATCGTTATTCGCTCTAATCATCACGTCGTAAAACTCTTTAGGGTCCTTTAAACGCCCCTTGGTCTGCAATGTATACTGAAATTGCTGCTCAGGATCGACTGGCGCTGCGCCAATTCGTCCTGCTGCCACTTGAATATTTTGCTCTTGTAGCGCTGCAATAACATCGCTCGCAGTAACCGCTAGGCTTGCCATTTTGTCAGGGTCCAGCCAAATACGCATGGCATAATCCAGTGCGCCAATGACCTGTACTTTAGACACACCATATTGACGCGCTAGCGCATCTTTTACGTTTAAGCCAGCATAGTTAGTAATAAACAGAGAATCAAAAGTTTCATTAGGTGAAACCAGGTTAACCACCATCAGCATGTTAGGGCTTTGTTTTTCGACCTTAACCCCCTGACGCTTTACCTCTTCAGGTAGACGCGGCATGGCCTGCTGCACTCGGTTTTGTACTTTCACCTGAGCCATATCGGCATCGGTGCCTACCTCAAAAGTAACATTTAACGAGTAACTACCATCGTTAGCACTTTTCGACTCCATATATATCATGCCTTCAACACCGTTCACTTCGGCTTCTAAAGGCTGGGCTATGGTGTCTTTGACAATATCAGCGCTGGCACCAGAGTAACTGGTTGATACACTTACTTGTGGCGGTGCTATTTCTGGAAATTCTGACACAGATAACACTGGAATGGCGATCAGACCAACCAAGGTCAAAACCGTTGAGATCACAAAGGCAAATTTCGGCCTGTTAATAAAAAATTCACTAATCATGAGTTCCCTCCCGCAAAAAGCGGCAAACTTAGGGCACCTGCTTTAATAAAAAATTCACTAATCATGAAATCCCTCCCGCCAAAAGCGGCAAACTTAGGGCACCTGCTTTAATAAAAAATTCACTAATCATGAGTTCACTCCCGCCAAAAGCGGCAAACTTAGGGCACCTGCTTTAATAAAAAATTCACTAATCATGAGTTCCCTCCCGCTAAAAGCGGCAAACTTAGGGCACCTGCTTTAATAAAAAACTCACTAATCATGAAATCCCTCCCGCCAAAAGCGGCAAACTTAGGGCTCCTACTTTAATAAAAAATTCACTAATCATGAAATCCCTCCCGCCAAAAGCGGCAAACTTAGGGCACCTGCTTTAATAAAAAATTCGCTAATCATGACATTCCCCAATCAAATCTAGGCGTTGCTCGTCGAAGACCCCAAAAGGGATCACGGAGCAGATGTGAATAAATACATTCATCTTGACTGCTCCGGCTATTATTTTTCATCTTCTTTGAAAGGAATAACTTCTTGCTCTACTGGATTAACCTTGATGCCTGGACGAATTTTTTGCAGCCCTTCTACCACAATGCGTTCACCATCGACTAAACCACCCAATACACGCCATTCAACGCCGAAACGGTCACCCAGCTCAACAATACGTTTTTGAACTTCATCTTGCTCATTGAGCACCATAACAAAACGACCTTGTTGATCTTCCTGCACTGCAGCTTGAGGGATAAGTAGTGCACTTTCGGTGATGGGTGATTCAATCACTAAGGTGACAAACAAACCTGGAAGCATCAGCTTGTCATCATTTTTAAACGTGGCTCGAACAGGTAAAGTCCCGGTAGCCGCGTCAACGCGATTGCCAACAAAGTCGATATAGCCGACTTCATTGAACATGGTGCCGTTGGGTAATCTAAGACGCATAACAATATCAGTAATTTTTACGTCTCTATCGACAGCCTTAGAGAAGTTTTGTTGAGCAGTGATCAGCTTCTTTTCTGCGACTTGAAAATTGACCCACATAGGTTGAAGCTGCACTAAACTCGCCATTTCAGATTGCGGGGTAATGATGTCGCCGGTACTGACTTTTGAGTGACTGATCCGCCCAGATATTGGTGCATATACCTTGGTATAGCTTAATTGTAGCTCTGCGGACTGCACGGCAGCCTCGGCTTGAACCACTCCAGCTGCGGTGGTCAATTTTCGACTGGTGAGTTCATCCATATCCTGCGCACTGATCATGCCATCAGGCAATAACCGACGGCCACGTTCCCAATTCATAACCGCCACATCTCTTGATGCAACCGCTTGCTTTAATACTGCTTTTTGCTGCGCTAATTCTGCTTCATAGGTCGATGGATCGATTTCAAATAATAGATCCCCCGCAGTAACATCATCACCCTCAATAAAGCTACGCTTGAGTAACTGACCTTGGATCTGTGACTTAATAATCACATCTTCTGATGCCCTAGTTCGGCCAACAATTTCTGATTTAGGTGTTATCAACTGTGTATGAGCGGTGTTGACAATAACACTAGGCAACATGGCTTGTTGCGGCGCGGGCGCGTCACCACAGGCAGTGAGTGCCGTGGCGCTAAAAATTAACATCCACAACTTAAGGTTTGAAACTGTTGAACCGGCCATTTAAGCCTCCAGGTAGATAGGGTCTGCGCTATATTTTTATCCTGAAATTATAGGCTTAACCCACCAACAAAAGATACCTTTTCGCAACAGAACATCAAAAAAGGCAACATAACTAATACGTGAAGCCTGATTAAGGCCAATTCACTCCGCTGCTTAACAATCAACAATACAAACACTTCAACTGATGCTTTATTAGCCAAAGCGACTACTTAGTTTACCTGTATCGATAAAAGTGAGATCTGGAACAAGGTTATTAAGCCAAATGTCATGGTAAACAATAGGTACAGCAACTAGAGTGTTAACTAGGCGTTATATTAAAGCGCTATAGAATTAGTAGATATTGAGTTAACCCATCTTTGCTCTAACTACACAGAAAGTACGCTCAAGCCACCTAGGTGGTTGACCAAGATTAAAAACGATGCCTAAGATGGCATTAGTCACAGCGAACAGGTAGGTAATTTATGACAGCAATCTCTCATGTATACAACTACACAGTCCGATGTCCTCACGTTAAGGATCCCGCACACCCAACTAGCTGGCGAAACCATGTTGAGCTCAACCGCTCTTGCGAAATCGCACTAGATAGAATTACTAAATGGCACGGCCATTCTGGCAACCGACTATTTGAACATGAAGGGTTTGTCGTCAGAGAGTGTGAGCAAGAGCAAGCCTACTTCGCCATGCAAAATGACCGTCTCAACGATGACAAGCATGCATTAGTGACTTTCAAAGTGTTTATGGATAACAAGACTAAAGACACATCGGTACAAGAAATCATGGAGCATGTTATCGAAGATTATAAGTCTCGCTTAAGCAAGCTTTAATCATTGCCGGCATGCTTTAGTGATTAGACTCTAGAGCATGCCGCTTTATATTTTACTTCCATAAAAGAGCAAGTTCACACTTCTGACTTTCCTCCCCTTGTTCAGCTCACAAATCACGAGTTAGCTTTAGCCAAAGAAACCCATAAAAACGCTCAAACAAAAAAATTAAAAGTCATAAAATACAACGAGATAAAAAAGAACACCTTCTCTTTCCCTAGGTTTTAACTCTCTAGACCTCTAATTGCCGTTTTTTATATCTACTGCTACACTTTTCTGGTTTTCTCATCAAAACTATTCTGTATGTAAAACAATTAGCAATTAACCTTAAGCTACTAATATAAAAGTGTTTATACCTTAAAACCAATGCCCATTGTATTACTCACTACACCCTAGATTTATTTTCAGTTTTATCTGATTAAGGATTATAAAAATCATGCATGAAATGCCAAATATTGTCATCGTAGGTGGCGGCGCTGGTGGTATGGAGATCGCCACCAAACTCGGTCATCAGCTGGGACGTAAAGGCAAAGCCAGAGTCACATTAGTTGATTGCGCTGAAAGCCATATTTGGAAACCCCTTCTGCATGAAGTTGCAACGGGTGCGCTCGATATTGGTATCGATGCCATCAGCTACCGAGGCCATGCAGCGAGCCATGGTTATCACTTTCAGCAAGGTGCGATGATAGATCTAGATAGAGAAACCAAACAGATCACGCTGGCGGCCATTAATGACGATAAAGGCTATGAATTACTTCCGGCTCGTCGTATTGACTACGATTACTTGGTAATTGCTATTGGCAGTATCGCAAACGACTTTAATATTACTGGTGTGCGCGACCACTGCGTATTTTTAGATAGCACAGAACAAGCCATGGAAATTCGTACCATGCTGTTAAATAAGTTCATGCGCTATGCAAGCCATCATCAGTTAGATGACAAAATTAAAATTGCTGTCGTAGGTGCTGGAGCAACCGGTGTAGAAATGTCTGCAGAGATGCACCATGCGGTCGATCAGTTACGTGGTTTCGGCTATAAAATCGATAGTAGCCTGTTAGAAATTACCCTGATTGAAGCCGATGAGCGCATTTTACCTAAGGTTGAAAAGGAAGAGATCTCAGCTTCAGTCGCAAAAGAACTGACAGCTATTGGTGTCAAAGTGATGACCAATACTCGTATCAATCAAGTCACAGAAGATGGCCTGCACACATCTGAAGGCGAATTTATCCCTTCAGATATGGTGATCTGGTCTACAGGTGTTAAAGCGCCAGACTTCTTAAAAGATATCGGCGGCCTTGAAAGCAATCATATTAATCAAGTCATGGTTAAACAAAATATGCAGAGCACACGCGATCCCGCTATTTTCGCGATAGGCGACTGCGCAGCATGTCCTCAAGAAGATGGCAGCTGGGTACCACCACGTGGTCAATCTGCACGCCAAATGGCACTAATGACTGCAGACAATATTAAGTTATTATTAGCAGGTAAACCTGCCTCAAATAACTATGTCTATAAAGACTTAGGTGCTTTGGTTAACCTGTCTAAGTTCCACACGGTAGGTAACTTGATGTCATTTATCGGTGGCGGCGTAATGGTAGAAGGTAAGATTGCTCGCTTCGTTTATACCTCTCTTTATAGAAGACACCTTATTGAACTTCATGGACCAATAAAAGGCACGCTATTGATGTTAGCCAAAGGGATCAGCCGTATAGTGCACCCACATTTGAAGCTGCACTAATTAGCTTTGTGAATGTTGCTGGTATTTTGGTATAGCACCAGCAACATTTTTTGCCAATTTGAGTTGGCTTGTTCAGTTCTGCGACACTTCAAAATCAAACTTCGTTTGATAACAAAGTCCATCAAGCTCTATATCTTCAGGCTAAGAGTGGCCTCCAACTAAAGTGGTTCCCATGGCCTGCGGCCGGCGTATGTGCAGGCGATTTATAGCAATGAATTCTCAAGTTAGAAACAGCGGCTTAGTAACACCAAACAAAAAATATAATCAGCCTTTATTAGAAGGCTACCCTGATAACGTGATGATCTGCCCTAGCGCAGCTTAGATAATACTGGCAATATGCCAGCAATATTATAAGAAAGAGACAACTCCCCTATGAAAAAGTTAACTTTAGTAGCAGCGCTATTTTGCACTCTCGTTTTCACCGGCTGCGCAGAATTGAAAGACGCTGGACGTCAAATTGGCACTACCACTAAAGAAGTGACAACTGATATTGGCCATGCCACTCGAGATACCACCCGCGCCATAGGCCACGCCTCAAGAGATGCGGTTAACTCGGTAAAAGAAGATCTTAGCGAAGACTGATATTGAGTATTAAGATGTTTCTATCGTGCTAAAGGCGCAATATTCAATATTGCGCCTTTTGTTTTTTCTCCAAATTATTCGCCTTTACGATTAAGCCTCGACGTTAAGCAGCGTTTGCCCGCATACCGTGTGCTGTGGGTTGCCCTTTTTCATTCACATGCACAAATACAATTTTATCGACTCTCACGATTGGCAAATGAGTGAGCTTATTACGCACCTCACAAGAGATGGTGATTGAGGTAGCCCCTGCACTTATCAGCTCTAAACCAAATTCAATGACATCTCCCTGCCTCGCAGGTGATAAAAAATTGATTTCCGAGATAATTTTAGTCACGTGACGTTGGCTTTTCATCTGACAGCCAGCAAATATGGCAGCCTCTTCATCAATCCAACTTAATAGCTGCCCACCAAAAAGAAAGTTAGCTGGGTTTAAGTGCTCAGGTTTAATAAAACGACGACTGTAATATTTCATTTTGCTGCCCTATAAGTTAAATATCTATTTAGTAGTAGCAAAAATAACGCCGACAATGGTAAACAATGAAATTCAAGCACTTACCGTTCACAAAGGTTTATTCAATTAGTGTGATTGCACTAATGTGGCGCCGCTTGCCCCTAAAAAGTGCTCCGACAATTTAACTCGTTATGCCCCGCTTTACAGCTGAACACTTGCTTAAGCAACAAAACCGACATAAATCCGACTCAATACCGTCATGCTTTTGCATGACAATCACCTCGCACAAGGAAACCTTATATAAACCTTATTAACTGACGGTGATAATAGTGAATAATATTAACAAAATAGCTGTGATTATCTCTTGTAGTCTAGCAACTGCAGCGGCAACGGCCTCTGTATTGCCTAGCAATCAAACAGACAGCCAATGGTATAAAGATAGTGCCAAACTTGTCAGCGATAAAACCCAGCAAACAACGACACCGAAAGCCAAGAATGTCATTCTTTTTGTTGGTGATGGCATGGGGGTATCAACCTTAACAGCCGCTCGTATTTTTGAAGGCCAGCGACAAACGGGTAACCAAGGTGGAGAAGAAAACTTCTTAAGTTTCGAGAAGTTTCCAAAAACCGCACTGGTTAAAACCTACAATACTAACCAACAAACCCCCGACTCAGCAGGCACCATGACTGCTATTGCGACAGGCGTAAAATCCAAAGCCGGCGTGTTATCAGTTTCTGATACTAGCCTTCGGGCAAACTGCTTATCGTCTAGAGGGAATGAGTTAGTTACTTTGGTTGATTTAGCCAATGCCAAAGGCCTTTCTACTGGCGTTGTCACTACTGCACGAATTACTCACGCAACCCCCGCAGCAACCTATGCCACTTCTCCAGAGCGAAACTGGGAGGCTGATTCAAATCTACCCGATGAAGCGATAACCAACGAATGTAAAGATATCGCCTACCAGCTAGTCATGCGTGAGGAAGCGGATGCGTTAACCGTTGCACTAGGCGGTGGACGTAGAAACTTTATTCCCAGCGATATGATTGACGGTGAAGATAAATCTGGCCGCAGAAATGATGGCGTAAATTTAACCAAGGTCTGGACTGACAACCTAAGTAATGCCGCTTACGTTTGGGATAAAGCAGGTTTCGATGCTGTTGATGTCGCGTCAACAGAGCACCTACTTGGCTTATTCAACTCATCACATATGCAGTATGAAGCTGACCGCGCTAATGATACCGCTGGTGAGCCTTCACTAACTGAGATGACAACTAAGTCTATTGAATTGTTGAACAAGAATGAAGACGGTTATTTACTGATAGTTGAATCAGGCAGAATCGATCATGCTCACCATGCTGGTAACGCCTACCGAGCCATGATGGATACGGTTGAGTTATCTAATGCAGTGCAAGCTGCGGTTGAAAATACCAACCCAGAAGAGACCCTCATCATGGTCACAGCTGACCACAGCCACGTGTTTACCATTGCAGGCTACCCTAAGCGCGGTAACCCGATTTTAGGTCTGGTCCACAACATTGATGGCAGCGTTGCCGTTGCTCAAGATGGCAAGCCCTATACCACCGTGGGTTACACCAATGGCCCCGGCGCAGTTGTCGGTCAGCGTGATGACTTAAGCTCGGTTGATACTCAAGATAAAGAGTTTATGCAGCAGGCACTTGTGCCTATGAGTAGTGAAACCCATGCCGGCGAAGATATTACTCTGCACGCAACTGGGCCGGGTTCAGATCTTGTTCAAGGCGTTATTGAGCAAAACGTAATTTTTCACATCATCAATCAAGCCCAAGAGCTTGGCGGAACCAAATACTAAACGCTATGAGCTATGAGCACTAATGCTTTTAGTATGAAGGCTAAAAGCTGCACGGTTTAGAGTACTCGGATCAATCCGATGACGACTAACCATAAGCGGTGTTCACACATGACTCTCACTGACTAAAACAGTCAGCACTAGTACCGATTTATGGAGTTTAAAATGAATAAGAAATTACTGGTAATATCAATAACTGCCATGCTGGGACTTGCCGCGTGTGGCGATGACGGTGATAAAGGCGAAGATGGCAATAATGGTCAAGATTGGACAAGCGTCAACCAATGGTATGTTGATGGCCAATCGCGCGTCACTAAAGCCCAAGGGCTGAGCATCAATAATCAATCAGGCGCAGCTAAGAACATCATCCTATTCGTAGGTGACGGCATGGGCGTTTCAACCGTCACTGCTGCACGCATTTTAGAAGGCCAACTAAAAGGCCAGACCGGTGAAGAGCACTCATTGTCTTTCGAAACCTTACCTTATCTAGGTCTTGCCAAAACCTATAACGTTGACGGTCAAACACCAGATTCGGCCGGCACTATGACGGCAATGGTCACTGGTGTTAAAACGGATGTAGGGGTGATTTCACAAGCCGAAGGTGTTACCCGCGCTAACTGTGCATCGACCGAAGGCCAAAACTTAGTCACCTCTTTAGAGCTTGCAGCAATGGCTGGCCTGTCAACAGGTGTTGTTTCTACAGCGCGTATTACTCACGCCACTCCTGCAGCCACTTACGCCCATGCCCCTGAACGTAATTGGGAAAGTGATGCCGACCTCCCTGCAGAAGCCATCGCCAATGGTTGCAGTGATATCGCATCTCAATTACTGGATTTTGATTATGGTACAGGGCTAAACGTGGTCATGGGTGGCGGGCGCCGCGCCTTTATTCCAACGACAGTGACCGATCCTGAAGGTAAGTCAGGTAAACGTACAGACAGCAGAGACTTAACCAGTGAATGGTTATCTAAGTACACTAATGCCGCTTATGTTGCCGACCGAGATGAATTTTTAAACCTCGACCCAACAACGACCGATCATGCACTTGGACTATTTAACTCATCGCATATGGAATACGAACTTGACCGTACCATTGACGGTGCTAGTGGCGAGCCATCTCTTGCTGAAATGACAGCCAAGTCAATTGATATTCTGCAAAAGAACGACAAAGGCTTTGTGCTGATTGTCGAAGCCGGGCGCATCGATCATGCTCACCACGCAGGTAATGCTGCCCGTGCGCTGCATGACACCATTGCACTGTCAGAAGCCGTACGTGTCGCCATGGAAAAAACATCGACTAAAGATACCCTTCTCATGGTAACGGCAGATCACAGCCATGTGTTTACCATTGCAGGCTACCCCACTCGCGGTAACCCAATTTTAGGCTTAGTTAAAAGTAATGGTTCTGACGGGTTACCCGTCGTGACCAATGCTACTGACTCAAATGGTTTACCTTATACCACTGTTGGTTATGCCAATGGACTAGGTTACGCCAACCTCGCAAGTGGTGGCGATGAGCGTTATGGCTACGCTGCAGCGCCAGGGCGCTTCGATCTAAACTATGTCGACACCCAAAGTGCAGGTTTCCATCAAGAAGCATTAGTACCACTAGGGAGTGAAACTCACGCAGGTGAAGATGTTGCCATTTTTGCCAGCGGCCCTGGAGCGCATTTAATCCAAGGTACTGTGGAGCAAAATCATCTATTTTACGTAATGAATCATGCTGGAAACTTAGTCGAAAAAGCTGAAGCGGCGCAATAAAACACCAAGGGTAAGGCATTAATCGCCACCGAGGTTTGTTCACTCGGTGGCATTGATTAATGCCTTAATACTCTCGAATTCGAGTCTTCAACATCTTCATTATGTAAGAAGCATTAAGTAAGAACCATTAATAGGAATCAAGATGCCGTTTTCATTCATTTCGCAATCCAATCATTCTAAGGGCAATGTAAACCGCCCCAAGAAACCGTTATCACAGGCGATAATCTTCAATCGTTTATTGAGTCTGTGCTTTCTCAGTGCCTATGTCACAACGGCTAATGCCGATCCAACCAGACAATGTGAGCAAATTAACCCCGCTCACCTCAGTGCGACTTACAGCGCCACGAATGCATCTGGTCAACAAAGCACAATAACATTGCTTAGAAGCGCTGATAAAGTCATTTACCAGCGCAGTCCGACGAGCTTTGAAATGTGGGATAAACAAGGTGAGTATGTGCGTTACTTTCCCACAGAACAGCGTTCTATCACCTATCGCAAGGGTGACTTATTATCTTTGAACATGCATTTCGATTTACAGCAGTTAACGCATCTTATTTCACCGGAGTTAATCAAGCAGTTATCAAACGCCCAGCATGAAACTGCAGCACCTAGCCCCGAACAACATGAAACGCATCACTCAGCCAACCTAAGCTGCCAAGCGGTAGCACACTACGAAGGTCTGTTAGCAGGTAATACACTCAATCTCGTCTGGATGACAAAACTAATGCTGCCAGTAACGATGACGGTGCAACAAAAAGGTAAGCAGTTCAGTTACCAGTTAACCGAAATAGAGCCCTTCTCATCTGATGCCTTTGCTGCTTTAATTTCAAATTATAACGATATGGACTTTGCCGATGTTGGTGACAATGAGTCAGACCCTTTTATTGCAAAAATGATCCACCAAGGATTTATTCAGCACGGCAGTTCTGGCTTTTATGACAGCCAGGGGAATCAGCTATCTAGTGGTGAAAGTGGCCACCAGCATTAATACCGCATCCCCCTTAATACCTTATCCCCTTTGGCTTCGACTGTTTAATAACAAAAAAACCTAGGCGTAGACCTAGGTTTTTATCTTTCCATCCGCAAAATCAGACCAGTTAAACGCGGCTCAACAGCCCCTTTAGCTCGCTAATAAAGTGGGTGATATCGGCTCTTGAAATATCCGCGTGCGTCACAAAACGGATGGTTTTACCTGGGCTCAATAAAATACCTTTGGCCTTCAAATCAAGCGCAAGTGCTTTAGTATCAATCTTGTCACTCACCACAGCAAACACCATATTAGTCTGCACTTGTGACATATCGACTTCGAAGCCTTCGATAGTCGCAAGCTCCGTTGCAAGGTAAGCGGCATTATCATGATCTTCAGCTAAGCGTTCTACCTGCTCTGTTAGCGCCAGCGTTGCTGCCGATGCCAAAATACCTGCCTGGCGCATACCACCACCTAACACTTTACGCCAACGTCTCGCCTTAGTAATTAAGCGCTCGTCACCTAATAAAATAGAACCTACGGGTGCACATAGCCCCTTAGAAAGACAAATTGAAACCGAGTCAAAATACTGAGTGATCTCTGTCATTGGCATGTTTTGCGCCACCGCTGCGTTAGCAACACGGGCACCATCGAGGTGAATTTTCAAACCTCGCTCGAAAGCCAATGCTTGCGCCGAGGCAAGATATTCTTGCGGCACAATCTTTCCACCTATGGTGTTTTCTAAGCTCAGTAAGCGTGTGCGGGCAAAGTGGATATCATCAGGTTTAATCGCTGCTTCAATATCCGTTAATAAGATACTACCGTCAGCCTGATTGGTGAGGGGTTGAGGCTGAATACTGCCTAGAACTGCTGCCCCTCCGCCTTCAAACTTATAGTTGTGCGCCTGTTGACCACAAAGGTATTCGTCACCGCGCTCACAGTGCCCCATCAACGCAAGTAAGTTCGCTTGAGTCCCTGAAGAGGTAAAAAGTGCATTATCATAGCCAAACATTTCAGCGGCCATATCTTCAAGGTAGTTAACACTTGGATCGTCGCCATAAACATCATCCCCAACTTCAGCCTGACTAATCGCGGCGCGCATAGCAGCCGTAGGCTTAGTGACCGTATCACTGCGAAAATCAATCATTGTTAACCTCAAGTCTCTTGATCTGGAATTATCAAACAAAGGCTAATATTACTGCGGCGTTTAATGAACTGCCAGTTCAAATTGCAAAGTTTACAAACATAAAAAAATAGTCAGCAAAGCGTAGCCTGTAGCTCTAACGCCTAAATTTAACAAACATGAATACAAATAAAATAGAAATCTAATCCCGAAAAACTCAAAACCCAGCAAATATGTAGACTTTAGGCAGGAGCAAGAAAACAACCATTAGAAAAAATAATGCAACAACATATCTTTTATCATTGTATTTTTATCGTAAAAAGAGCGAAAATCGTCTCCCTTTTATTTAGCTAGTGCAAATTATGTTAGAAGTTAAAGTTATCAGCTTTTTGTGGCTTATCGGTATTCTTGCCGAAGCGATGACAGGTGCACTGGCTGCAGGTAAAAAACAGATGGACCTGTTTGGTGTAGTCATAATAGGTTGTGTTACCGCCATAGGTGGCGGCACGTTGCGCGATATTTTACTCGGCAACTACCCATTGATTTGGATTGAAAATGTCCATTACTTGATTGCCATTGCTGCAGCCTCATTACTCACTGTAATGATTGCACCAGTTATGCGTCATCTGTCTAAACTATTTTTGGCCATCGATGCCATCGGTTTGGCTGTGTTTTCAATTATTGGCGCTCAAAAAACCTTAATGCTAGGTTTTAGCCCTGAAATAGCTATCGTTATGGGTGTCGTTACAGGCGTATTTGGTGGTGTGATTAGGGATATTCTCTGTAACCAGGTACCACTTATCTTTAAGAAAGAGCTATACGCTTTAGTCGCACTATTAACCGCTGCGGCTTATGTGGCAATGAAGTTTTATGGCGTGCCGGAGTGGATTAACCTTTCAATATCGTTAACCTTTGGTTTTAGCTTTAGAATGCTAGCAATTCGTTATAAGTGGTCAATGCCCAAATTTGATTATCAGTACCAATCTGATAACGCGCATTAATGCTCATTCGGTATAATCTATAGAAACTAAAAGGTCGGCTAATGCCGACCTTTTTTATTCACTCAAGTTTAATACTATTTGATAGTCATTAAGCGGCTGGAGTCTCTTTTACATAGAGATCCATTTGTGGGTATGGAATACCAATGCCAGCTTCATCTAGTGCAATTTTAATCTGCTCTAGAATTTCAAAATGCGCAGGCCAGTAGTCAGAACCATTTACCCATGGGCGAACCACAAAGTTAACCGATGAATCAGCAAGCTCTGAAACGGCTACTGTGTATGCAGGATCTTTTAGCACATACTGGTTATTTTCAAGAATGCTAGACAGTACCTTTTTCGTCTCAGCTAGATTTGCATCATACGAAACACCAATCACTAAACCTAAGCGACGAGTCTCCATCGCGGAATAGTTAACAATGGTGCCATTCATCATTGCCGAGTTTGGTGCGATAACCACTTTATTGTCAGGTGTCAGCAGTCGAGTTGAGAAGATAGTGATTTCATCTACCGTACCCGCAATGCCAGCAGCTTCAACATAGTCACCAACACGGCATGGTCTAAACAGCACCATTAACACGCCAGCGGCAAAGTTAGACAGTGAGCCTTGAAGTGCCAAGCCTACCGCTAAACCCGCGGCACCAATAACAGCAACTAACGAGGCGGTTTGCACACCAATTTGGCCAAGCGTGGCAACGATGGTAAATACAAACACCAATGCCCAAGCCATATTGGCAACAAACGACACGACCGTCGTATCGACTTTACGCTTTTTCAATAATTTTGTAGTTAGTTTTTTTGCTATATTCGATAAGAACTTACCGATGACAAAAATGATAATGGCAAAAAGTATCTTCATGCCATAGGTGACGATTAGCTCTGGTGCTTGGTCCATTAAACCTTGCAAGTTATCCATTTACATACTCCCTTAAATATATGATAAAACTATTGAATAATAACTAAAAACTCGACACGTCGGTTCTGTTGACGACCATACGCGTTTTGATTACTGGCAACCGGGAATTGACTCCCCATACCTTTAACCTGAAATCTATTGGCAGCAAACCCAAACTGCTCAACTAATACTTTCTTTACCTGCTCGGCTCGCTCTCGCGACAACTTTTGATTAACGCTCCTGTCACCGATAGAATCCGTATGGCCAACGAGCAACAGTGGCACTCTTGTCACGGCTAGCCAACGCGTTAGCAGCTCAAATGCTTTTACCTGGGACATTAAAACTTGGGATTGAGCAAATTCAAACTTAACAACCACCGATCTATTTTCTTTACAGCCAGCCGGATATAAACGCCCATCACTGGTCGAAAAACATAAGTTTGGCACGATTCTAAGCTGCTCGATGACCACTGCACTGCCTTGACGATGATCACAACCTCGAGCATCGACACGCAGATCTCTGGCAGTATCTTCACAAGCATCTTTTAAATCTGGCACTCCATCAAGATCGGTATCTTGCCACTGCCGAGCCGATAACCCTGCCGATAAGTTCATGGTAATAAGCAACATCAGCATCAACTTTACCAAAGTCATCTCCTCTAAAAACCTAACACACTCTACTAAGCTTTTATCGATAAACCTTATATCTGACTAGAAATGTTCGATTTTACCAGCGAGACCCAACATCTATCACCACGGGCTAGGCGGTCAACATTTTACGCCAAATAATTTAAAAACACAGCAGAATAATTAACTTAAGCATTACAAGCATAGCTAATATCTAGCATATTTCGATTTTAGGGCTATTTTCCCCTCATGCAACAATAAAGACCGAACGCAAAGCATAAAAAAACCGTTATTACTGATGTAATAACGGCTTATTTGTGTTTATTAATAGCGTTCTAACTTGTCGCTTTTAACCTGACTTTGATAGTGTCGTAGCACCAGTTAAAAGCCACAGCATAGAAAAAGAAAAACACTAAGAAAGCGGCTTCCATGGCTAAAGCTTGTAATAGCGTCAAGTCTAAAAACCACGCAATGGCTGGTACGGTTATAAATATCAGTCCACCTTCAAAGCCACAGGTATGGGCAATTCGCACCTTTAAGCTACGGTTAATTCTGTCTGCGCCGAAGCGCTTATCAAACCAAATGTTATAAATGTAATTCCAAACAACAGTATACAGACTCAGTCCAACACCCACTGCCATCATAGATGTGGCTTCTGTACCCGATAGCATCGACGCTACTGGAACAATAATGGCCAACGCGATTGCCTCAAAAAGAATAGCGTGAGTGATTCTGTCTTTAAACGTCATTTTTATGCGTCCTAAAATTTACTTGTCGCTATTATCATCTTTAATTACGATACTTAATAATTAGATACCATCACCTTTACTGATATGTTAACCATTGAACAGCTCTACTCATTTGTAACGACCGTTGAGGCAGGATCTTTTTCTGCCGCAGCGAGAAAGCTTGGCAAGGTTCAGTCTGCAATTAGCCAGCACATTATTAACCTCGAAATCGATACGAATCAGACTTTATTTGATAGAAGTCATCGCTATCCGGTATTAACTCGTGCAGGGGAACAATTACTGCCTCAGGCTAAAGCCGTGATAGCTCAACACCAACGGCTCAACCAGCAAGTTGCCGCACTCGACAAGCAAGAAGAATTAAAACTTACGCTCGCTGTGGACGAAGGGATCCCTTATGACAGGTTTACAGCAATGCTCAGCAACCTATCGAATCAATATCCAGAGTGTGAACTTGAGCTCCTATGTGCTTCGAGTCTAGATATCATTCAATTGGTAGATACTAAGCGAGCCGATTTAGGCATCGTCTTTAGCGAACTGACTTACTCTGAGAGTCTCGATTTTGAATCATTAGGTACCGTAAAGTTTGAGTTGCTCGTAAGCCCTAACCACCCGCTTGCACAGTCGACCTCATCTCATATCGACGTACTTAAACTACATAGACAGTTAGTTATTGGTTCTAAAGCAAAACAAAAAGGTTGGTTTAATACCCCTCACTCTCCGGATGTATGGCATGCAGATAACTACTACATGTTGCTTGAGTTAACAAAGGCAGGTTTTGGCTGGACCTTGTTACCACTGCACATGTGTGAAGAGGCCATTGCAGAAAAGCAGTTATGTAAGCTTAAGATTGATTTCGAGCAGCTCGGTTGGCAAGCCAATGTTGATGTGATTCAACATAAAAGCCGACTCGATAACTCGCTTAATCGTCAGCTAAGAGTATTGATGAGAGATCTGCTCAATTAAGCAAAAAGGTTCACATTGATTAAAAGATGGTTTAAAAAAAACGGCCATTTGGCCGTTTTCATATTTGAGCTAACTTACTCAAAGCTAGCTGGTGTAAAGCTGACTAATATAAAAGCTTTACTTGCCTTCAGGCTTTGGCGGGTAGTTAAGCAGTAATGCTCCTACCGCTTCGTTAACCACTTCGACACGCTCTTCTGGCGTATCTTTGTCGCGCATTGTGTCTGCAACAGAACCTCTCCAGATAAGCTGCCCCGTCTTGCGGTCGACCATATCTAAAATTAAAGTACCGACTTCATATTCACGAACCGTTGTTTGGCTATGACCAGCGCTGCCACTCCAACCCCAGCCTGGGCCGTAATATGGGTTATAGCCGTAGTTGGTATTGAATGTGTCTACATTAATTTTCTTGTCGACTTTAGTTAAGTAGTTTACTAAAACATCGGCTGTTGCAGCATCAGTTCTTGTTAGCCCTTTTAGCTGTAGCTGATCTTCAACCGCTTTGCGAACGCGTTGATCCATAAGCCCATCGAGATGATAAGTTGCATCATCAGTTTTCTTTTGAACCCAAGCGTAAGTTTTCACTTCTGAAAAGTTTACACCTGGATCATAGTCTGAACTTGTCTTAAGTGAACTACATGCACTTAACGCCAGCGCAGCAATGACAATCAATAACTTCTTCATGTTTTACTCCAACAATAATCATATATATTTTGAGCACTTATTAAGCCAGCTTACAGAGCAATCTATTAATCTACAACTCTATTTTAGTAAAGACACCTGTCATTGAGCTTGACTTCATCGCCCAGCTTAATGATAATGATTATCAATTAGTGTATTTAAGAGAATCATTATGCTTTGGTTTATGGCCGCGTTTGCTATCGCCCCTATCGTGTTTTTAATTACCCCAGAAAAAGTGACTGAAACCACAGCCACTGACACCTCATCAATTGACAAACTCAGCAAATACTCATTAGTCATATTGCCATTAGTCGTTCTTAGCTGGGTGGTGATTGCGATTGCAACAGCCCCCGTAACGCACTTTGCCGGTACTGCAATCGGTTTTGTTCTAACGTCTTGCGCTATAGCCTTGCCAAATACACATAAATATATTGCACCGCTAGCATGCTTAACCTTTGCCTCGTTATTCATTGAGCTCGCGCTTTACCTATAAAGGTTTTAAATTCTGTAAAGAGCTGCAGTTTTTGCTCTAGCTCGCCTCTCAACAGATATGATTCTCTTTCGCTTGCCTCTCCCGTATTGCCTGCATCTTTGCTAAACTGCAGCCATAAGTTAACCAACGACCATATATATGAAATCTGATCCAAACGTATCTTTAGTCTACAGCACTGATAGCGGTAGAATAGCCCCCGAAAAAGCGATCCAATCTGCTCCTGAAGGTGATGGCATCGTCAGAATTCATAAAGACAGTAAGGGTCGTAAAGGCAAAGGGGTTTCAGTTATTAAGGGCCTAGGTTTACCTGAAAAAGAATTAAAAGCTTTGGCACAAAAACTGAAAAAACAATGTGGCTGTGGTGGTACGGTAAAAGACTTCAATATTGAAGTGCAAACCGATAATAGAGAGCAAGTGAAAACGTTGCTCGAGAAGCTCAATTATACTGTCAAATTGGCTGGTGGCTAAACGCGCCTAATATGGAAAAGTCTATGGACAGTCTACAGAATCACTTCTTAATCGCGATGCCATCTTTGCAAGATACCTATTTTGAACGTTCACTCATTTATATCTGTGAGCACAACGAAAAAGGCGCTATGGGCATTGTTGTTAATAAACCCAGCGGCATTATTGTTGATGAACTTTTAGAGCAGATGGAGCTGACTGAAGAGCCTGAAGCAATTGAAGCTTTGGCTGCTGAGGTGTTAGTTGGTGGGCCCGTTAATCCTGAGCGAGGTTTTGTACTCCACAGCACACAAGATTGCTGGAGCAACAGCGAGGCTGTCAGCGATGAGATCATGCTAACAACCTCACAAGATGTACTCACCTGTTTAGGCTCAGATAAAGCGCCAGAGAAATTCTTAATTGCTCTTGGCTATGCAGGTTGGACCCGTGGCCAGCTAGAGCAAGAGATAATTGAAAACACTTGGCTATCAATCCCAGCAACGGCAGAACTACTGTTTGAAGTAGAGCACGACGAACGTTGGCAACAAGCAACTGAGTCCCTCGGTTTCGACATTTGGCAACTCTCTAACCTCACAGGCCATGCATGATTACCGTAATCGGTACTGTAGTAGCATAAATACATAGGAATACACAGAGATGGGCGATAAAAGCGTCTTAGGATTTGATTACGGTACCAAGAGTATTGGTATCGCTATTGGTCAAGAGCTCACTGCGAGTGCACGACCTCTATTATCAATTAAAGCGGTCGATGGTATTCCAAAATGGGATGAAATTGGCGCACTCATCACCGAATGGAAACCCGATCTTGTTGTTGTTGGTTTGCCACTTAATATGGATGGCACAGAACAAGAGATGACTCAACGAGCCAGAAAATTTGCGAATCGAATAAATGGCCGTTTTGGTATCAAGGTCGAGACTCAAGATGAGCGCCTTACCACTGCCGATGCCAAAGCAAGACTCTTTGAAATGGGTGGCTACAAGGCACTGACCAAAGGTCAGGTTGATGCTATGTCTGCAGTCTTGATTGTTGAAAGTTACTTCGAGAATCAATATCTGTAATTCGGTGCAAAATCTGAGTAACCCACATCAATATTAAAAAGGGAGCGACTATTGATTGAGTCGCTCCCTTTTTGTATCACGCCGGTATAAGCTTAAATATACGGTTTAACGATATTCGCCATCATCTTAATATGGGCGTCATCATCATTTAGCGCTGCAATATAACGATATTGTTCACCACCAGCCTCTTCAAAGATTTCACGGTTTTCACCGGCGATCTCTTCTAAGGTTTCTAAGCAATCGGCACTAAAAGCCGGACAAACAACAGCAATGTCTTTAACACCTTGACCAGGTAAAGCAGCCATTGTCGCGTCAGTATAAGGCGTTAGCCACTTAGCTTTACCGAAACGAGATTGGAATGTTGTTATATATTGCTCTTCACTCAGGCCTAGCTTTTCAACCACCAGCTTAGTCGTTGTCATGCAGAAACAGTAATAAGGGTCACCTAAATGCAGGTTACGCTCAGGCATACCATGGTATGAGAGCACTAACTTTTGTGGCTGACCATTAAGCTCAAAGTCTTTAGCAATCGATGCCGCTAAGGCATCAATAAAGTCAGGATGATCATGATAAGTATTGATAAAATGCAGCGCAGGCAGGTAACGCCAGCTTGCCAACTCTTTAGCTATGGCATCGAAAGCCGATGCTGTTGTTGGCGCCGAATATTGCGGGTAAAGCGGCAACACCACTATTTTATCAACTCCCTCTTTATGCATTCGTTGCAGGGTCGATGACACTGATGGCGAGCCGTAACGCATACAAAAATCAACCGACACGTCTGTTCCAGCTTGATCGAAGTGCTCTGCCAACTTTTGGGTTTGACGACGCGTGATATCCATCAAAGGTGAGCCTTGCTCGGTCCACACTTGTTGATAAAGTGCTGCAGATTTTGCTGGCCGTACACGCAATATAATACCGTGTAAAATGATCATCCAAAGCAACTTTGGGATCTCGACTACACGCGGATCGGCTAGAAATTCTGCCAGATAACGTCTTACAGCTGATGCTGTAGGCGCATCAGGGGTTCCTAAATTAACTAACAACACCCCAGTTTTACCGCGCTTTTTATGCCCAACTTCTTTGGTCAATCCTGAAAACTTAGCCAAGATAACTCCTTAACCTTTTAATGATAGCTACAGATACGTTTTGATCCGCTTTGAGATCAACATTAATCATAAAAAAACTGGCAATACAAGATATTGCCAGCTTTTATTAAACCGTTGTTAATTAATCTAAATTGAGTGTCACTCCATCCATCGAACTGCTACTCGCGGGATCTGAACTCTGTAACTTAATCATCAAGCGCAAGTCATTTGGTGAGTCGGCGTGATGTAATGCGTCAGCGTAACTAATTTCACCATCGCTATAGAGTTTTAACAAGGCTTGGTCAAACGTCTGCATGCCCTGCTCATTGGATTTTGCCATGGTATCTTTTAGCAAATGTAGCTCATTTTTAGCAATCAAACTTGCCACACGAGGCGTGTTAATTAACACCTCAATCGCCGCACGCCGTCCCGTACCATCACTTTTGGGTACTAGCTGTTGAGCCACAATGCCACGCAGGTTTAACGACAGATCAAATAACAATTGATGATGCTTACTTTCAGGCACAAGATGCATAATTCGGTCAAGGGCTTGGTTAGCATTGTTAGCATGTAAGGTAGCCATACATAGATGACCCGTTTCAGCAAACGACAGCGCAAACTCCATGGTTTCTTGGCTACGAATTTCACCAATCAAAATCACATCAGGAGCCTGACGTAGTGAGCTCTTAAGTGCAGCATCAAAGGACTCAGTATCAATACCCACCTCACGCTGCGTAATAATGCTCTGCCTGTGGTCATGGACAAATTCCACTGGGTCTTCAATAGTCAAAATATGCCCACGTGCATGGTTATTGCGATAACCAACCAAAGCCGCAAGTGAAGTTGACTTACCTGTGCCTGTACCGCCCACCATGATCACCAGACCACGTTTACTCATCACTAAGTCTTTAAGGATCGGTGGCAGCATTAGCTCATCGACATCAGGGATCTTGGTCTCGATACGGCGCATCACACAACCAGGGGCTTCACGTTGCCAAAAGGCACTGACACGGAATCGGCCCAGATCTTGTGCGGCGAAGGCAAAATTACATTCACGAGACTCGTGAAACTCCAACTTTTGTGCCTCTGTCATCAACGACTCAACAAAGTCTAACGACTGCGCCGGAGTAAACGGGTTTTCCCCCAGTGGGCGCAGCTCACCATCAACCTTTGCGCTTGGCGGAAAACCTGCAGTGATAAACAGATCCGATGCCTTACGATCAATCATCACCTTTAGAAAAGGACGAACATCCATAGCCTAACTATCCCTATTAAAAGTTGGTTTGTTTATTCGAACTCTTAGCCATGGCATCTTCACGGGTGATCTGACCGCGATTAACCAAGTTCTGTAAACACTGGTCAAGGGTCTGCATACCATGAGCCATACCTGTTTGAATTGCCGAATACATCTGCGCGACTTTATCTTCACGGATAAGGTTACGAATAGCAGGCGTACCCATCATAATTTCGTGAGCAGCCACTCGGCCTCCGCCCACCTTTTTAATCAAGGTCTGAGAGATAACCGCCTGTAAAGATTCAGACAACATGGTTCTTACCATACCTTTCTCGCCTTCAGGGAATACATCGACGATTCGGTCAATCGTTTTAGCAGCAGAGGTCGTATGTAAGGTACCAAATACCAAGTGACCCGTTTCCGCTGCGGTCATTGCTAGTCGGATGGTTTCAAGGTCTCGCATCTCACCGACTAAGATCACATCCGGATCTTCACGCAGTGCACTTCGTAGCGCGGCGTTAAAGCTGTGGGTATGACGGTGAACTTCACGTTGGTTAATCAAACACTGTTTATTTTGATGCACAAATTCTATCGGATCTTCAATCGTTAGAATGTGGTCATGGCGGTTATCATTGACGTAATCTATCATTGCCGCCAAGGTGGTACTCTTACCTGAGCCGGTTGGCCCAGTCACTAACACTAGACCACGAGGAAAACTTGAGATCTTCTTAAAGATTTCGGGGGCACCTAACTGCTCTAAGCTCAAAATATCGCTTGGAATGGTACGAAAAACCGCAGCCGCACCACGAGACTGATTGAAGGCGTTAACACGAAAACGTGCAAGACCTGGAACTTCAAACGAAAAATCGATTTCTAAATGTTCTTCATAATCCTTACGCTGCTTATCATTCATGATGTCATAGACTAGGCTATGCACACCTTGATGGTCTAAAGCAGGTAAATTAATCTTTCTCACTTCACCATCAACACGGATCATGGGAGAAACACCCGCTGAAAGGTGTAGATCTGACGCATTGTGTTTTACACTAAAGGCAAGTAACTCTGTGATTTCCATAGTTTGGGATATCCATTCAACCAAAAACTTACAACATGACAACAATAACAGACAGACTCGCAATCGCCCAGCATCGGATCGCTCAAGCGGCGCAAAAGGCTTCTCGTCGAGCAGAAGATGTACAACTGCTAGCGGTAAGCAAAACTAAGCCCAATAACCAAATCATAGAAGCCTATCATGCAGGGCAACGCCGCTTTGGTGAAAACTATGTGCAAGAGGGCGAATCTAAGGTTAATGCACTCAGTCAGGACTACCCAGATATTGAGTGGCACTTTATCGGTCCACTGCAATCAAATAAGACTAAAGTGGTCGCGACACTCTTTGACTGGATGCACACGGTTGAGCGCCAAAAAATCGCTCAAAGGCTTAACGAGCAGCGCCCAGATTCAATGCCAGCGCTCAATGTATGCATTCAAGTCAATATTAGCCAGGAGCAAAGTAAGTCTGGTGTAGCTGCCAGTGAGGTGTTAGCGCTTGCAGATACAATAGCGCAATTACCCAAACTGAAGTTACGCGGCTTAATGGCGATCCCCTCGGCCGATGTCGATGAGCTAACCGCAACCAAAGAGCTTGCCGCACTGCAAAACCTTTATAGTGAATTAGCACAGCGCTTTGATAGTGTCGATACCTTGTCTGTGGGC
Source organism: Shewanella sp. 125m-1 (assembly GCF_052977065.1). Lineage (NCBI taxonomy): Bacteria > Pseudomonadati > Pseudomonadota > Gammaproteobacteria > Alteromonadales > Shewanellaceae > Shewanella > Shewanella sp. 125m-1. The sequence continues at coordinate 176,571 of NZ_JBRILT010000001.1, read as the reverse complement.
ATGAGTAACGATCTAGAGCTTGCCGTCGCTCACGGCTCAACCATGGTACGTATTGGCAGCGCTATATTTGGTGCTCGCGATTACAGTTAGATAAGATTTAAGATAATAGTGCTTGGCAAACAATCGTAAGATGAAATGATTGCTAGCACGATACATTTAAGTGCCAACAGCTTGCAATTCACGATTTAGCCCAGATATTAATAGCTAAAGTTGCCATAAAACCAACTAAAACAACAAGAGATCTTCATGACGCAAAAAAAAGTATGCTTTATTGGTGCGGGCAATATGACTCGCAGCATCGTTAGCGGCCTAGTCAACAGCGGTTATAACCCTGAACTAATCGAAGCCACTAACCCTAGCCAACCAAAGCTAGATGCTATGGTCAGCGATTTTGGTATTAAGGTTTCAAATAACAATCTTAAAGCTGCACAAGCAGCAGAGGTCATCGTACTTGGCGTTAAACCGCATTTAATGCAAGTTGTTGGCGAAGAGCTTAGCGGCTTAGATCTCTCAAGCAAACTGATTATCACCATAGCAGCAGGGGTTACCGCAAAGCGTTATGGCGATTATTTTAAGCAAGAGATCAAACTAATCCGCACTATGCCTAATACTCCTACGCAAATCGGTGTAGGCTTAACGGGCCTTTTTGCAGGTGAAGATATATCTGCTGAGCAAAAAGCTATTTGCGAAACGCTAATGGCCACAGGTGGTGAAATTGTTTGGGTCGACAAGGAAGACGATTTAAACCAAGTCATTGCACTAGCGGGTAGCTCTCCAGCTTATTTCTTCCTATTTTTAGAATCTATGGTAGAAAGTGCTGTCAAAGGGGGGATGTCTGAAGTAGCCGCTAGAGATATGGCGCAGCAAGCAGCTCTAGGTGCGGCGTTAATGGTGAAGCAAAACCCTGAGCTAAGCCTTGCTCAGCTAAGAGCAAACGTCACCTCAAAAGGGGGCACAACAGCGCAAGCCGTTGAGACGTTTGAAAAAGGTAACTTACGAGGCTTGGTCGATAGCGCAATGAACAATTGCATCGCCCGCGCTGAAGAGATGGCAAAGCAGTATTAGTTTTTAAATTTAACTTGAACAAGTAGAGTAAACAGATGAATGCATTTAGTTTTCTGATAAGCACGGTATTCGATCTATACCTGATGGTTGTGGTATTACGTATTTGGCTACAGCTAGCCAAAGCTGATTTTTATAACCCGTTTAGCCAATTTATTGTAAAAGCCACCCACCCGATTGTTGGCCCATTACGCCGAGTACTGCCCTCTTTTGGTAGTTTTGACACCGCCTCTTTCGTACTGGCAATAACCGTCGTGATAGCAAAGTTTGTTATCTTAAGCCTGATGGCTGGCGCAGCGATTGATGTACTGACACTGCTACTTATCTCGCTAGTCTCTGTGATTAAAGAAGCGGGTGTACTGCTGTTCTGGATGCTAATCTTACGTGCAATTTTAAGTTGGGTAAGCCAAGGCAGTAACCCAATTGAGATGGTAATGGGTCAACTGACGGAGCCATTGCTTGCGCCAATTCGCCGTATTTTACCGCCAATGGGCGGCTTAGATCTGTCATTGCTGGTCATGATGATTATTCTTAACTTCGTCAATATCTTACTCGCGCAGTACGTGCCATTTTGGGCTAGCGTATAGTGACACCAGCCATATTGCAGCAGGGTGACCTGCTGCTTCAACTCTATATCCAGCCTAAAGCGAGTCGTGACCAAATTGTTGGCCTACATGGTGAAGAGATAAAAATTGCTATCACAGCCCCACCCGTTGATGGCAAAGCCAACGCCCATTTAACTAAGTACTTATCAAAAGCCTTTAAAGTACCGAAGGGCGATATTGCCATAGTGAAAGGCCAAATGGGACGCCATAAACAGGTAAAAATCACCGCTCCTAAGCTTATCCCAGCTGAAATACAAAACCTTTTGTAACCTTATGCGTATTATTCCAATAGCGCATTGAGCCCAACAAAGTTCTATACTGTTAGCAAGATATCTTCCTAAGGAAAGCGAATATGATCCGTTCTTTAACCGCTGTGCTAATGCTCTGCTTTTGTTTAAGCAGCAATGCATTTGCCGAACAAAAAGAAAAAGTGGGTAACTACGATATCCACTATGTAGCCCTTAGTAGCACCTTTTTAACCCCGAGTATTGCCAAGAGTTATGGTATTAAACGTAGTAGCTACACCGGCATCATCAATATTTCAGTGCTTGATACTAGCGTCAAAGGTCACCCTGCCGTTCCTGTTGAGATCTCAGGCGTCGCCAATAACTTACTCGATGCCAGAATCGACTTAAAGTTTAGGGAAATTCGCGAAGGTAACTCTATTTATTATATTGCCGAAGTTCCGTATCGTGACGATCAAGAGATCAACTTCAAGATCGCAATTAAGTCCGGTAAAAAGCTCAATACCACACTCAAGTTCAAACAAAAATTCTACGTCGAATAATCTCTCATTAAATTGAATAAATAGGGGCATTTCGCCTCTATTTTTTTAATTGTTCAACGCGATTGCTACTATCGAAAACACCGTATCTCGGCTATTATTGCCGCCATTATTAACTGACTCATCGAAAGAATCCCATGAACCAAATCGTCCTTGCCAGCGGCAACAAAGGTAAACTCAAAGAATTTTCTGAATTGATGGCTAATTACGGCGTCGAGATCTTAGCTCAGAGTGAGTTCAATGTTGTTGAAGTCCCTGAAACTGGTACTACATTTGTTGAAAATGCCATTATCAAGGCAAGGCACGCCGCGGAAATTACCGGTCATGCAGCCATCGCTGATGACTCGGGTCTAGAAGTTGACTTCCTACAAGGCGCCCCAGGTATTTACTCGGCGCGTTATGCCGGTGAAGGCGCTAAAGATGAGCAAAATTACACAAAACTATTAAATGCACTTGAAGGCCAAACCGAGCGTAATGCACGTTTTCAGTGTGTTTTGGTTTATATGCGCCACGCTAAAGACCCAACCCCAATTATTTGCCAGGCAGCATGGGAAGGCACAATAGGTTTTGGCCCACAAGGCGAAAATGGCCACGGTTACGATCCTATTTTTATCCCTGCAGAACACGAATGCGCCGCAGCTGAGCTAAGCAGTGATGAGAAAAATACGCTCAGTCATCGTGGTAAAGCATTGGTATTGTTAATTCAAGCCATGAAGCAACAAGGTATCTTTAACTAATGCTAACCCTGCCACCGTTAAGCCTTTATATTCATATTCCTTGGTGCGTACAAAAGTGCCCTTATTGTGATTTTAATTCCCATGGCCAACATGGAGAGTTACCCCAGGCTGAATATGTTGATGCACTGATTAAGGATCTCAAACAAGATCTGCATTATGTGCAAGGTAGGCAACTACACACGATTTTTATCGGTGGCGGAACGCCCTCTTTGTTCGATGCTGCGCATATAGGGCGTTTACTCGAAGAGGTGGATGCACTCATCCCCTTTAGCGACAACATTGAAATCACCATGGAAGCAAACCCTGGCACCCTAGAGCATGATGATTTTGAAGCATACAATAAAGCAGGTGTAACTCGTCTTTCTATTGGCGTACAAAGTTTCTCGACTGACAAGCTCAATCTGCTTGGTCGTATTCACGATAAAGATGAGGCTCAAGTTGCTGCGCAAAAAGCCAAAGTTTCAGGCTACCAAAGCTTTAACTTAGACTTAATGCATGGTTTACCAAACCAAAGTTTTGATGAAGCCCTTGCCGATATTGAAACAGCAGCAGAACTCGCGCCGCCGCATTTGTCTTGGTATCAGCTCACCATAGAACCAAATACCTTGTTCCATTCTAAACCACCGCAGTTACCAGATGATGAAAACTTGTGGCAGATCTACGAACAAGGCCAGAAACGTCTAGCTGAGCTGGGCTATCAGCAATATGAGATCTCAGCATATGCTAAAGAAGGCTATCAGTGCAGACATAACCTTAACTATTGGCAGTTTGGCGACTACTTGGGGATCGGTTGTGGCGCCCACGGTAAAATCACCCTAATTAACGATAATAACGTTAGCGACAGCAAAATTATCCGCACAGTTAAAATAAAGCACCCTAAGGGCTATTTAACAGCAGATAACTATACCTACGAAACCACCGAAGTTGCGCAAGAAGATCGAGCATTAGAGTATCTAATGAATCGCTTACGCCTAATGAGCCCCATTCCTAAGGTGGAATTTGAGCAGCGTACCGGTTTATCACGAGACACCATTAGTGACGGCATCAAACAAGCCTGTGCCAAAGGCTTAATGACCGAGTCTGATGAACATTGGCAACTGACTAGCAAAGGTCACCTGTTCGTCAATGAGTTGCTGTCACAGTTTCTATAGCGCGTTCCATCTGTTACAAACACCAATTAACTAGCTGAATAAAAAAGCAAAGATGTTAATACCGGCTCGCATAGAAACATTTACTAACACTTAGATCAAAAAATTAACCGCCGGCTTCTTTAGGATAACAATCATAATTCTAAGGAAGCCTAAAAATGCCTATAAAAACAAAAATCAGCTCTATCGCCCTATCACTTTCAATTGTATTTAGTGCCACTACCACATTTAGCACCACAGCGATTGCCGCCTCATCCTCTGTACAATTATTAAGTCCAAGTGAGAGCATTGCTCATAAGGCTGAAAGCGAGTCAGAAAAAGCCAACCTCTTATTTGAAAGCATTTTCATGGAAAATGTTATGGCGAGCCCTATTTCACAAACGCACCTTGGGATTAAAACTGACTATGACAAATGGGACGAGATGGGTGATGCCGCCGATGACGCAGCCCTTGCACGAGATAAAAAACACTTAACTCTGCTACAAAAAATCGACCCAAGTAAGCTCGATAGACAGACTCTACTTAGCTATCAGCTATTAACTCAAAAGCTTGAGCAAAGCATTAAAGATGACAAGTGGCGTTACCATAGCTACCCGGTCAACCAGATGTATGGTGGCCACTCACAAATCGCCTCTTTCTTGATTAACCAGCACCAAATTGGCAACGTTGAAGATGCCAAAGCCTATATTAGCCGCCTACAAGGTGTGCCTAAGCGATTATCTCAACTACAAGCGGCCTTAGAAGCGCGTGAAACTAGGGGCATTGTTGCGCCTAAGTTTGTCTTCCCTTATGTAATAACCGACAGCAAAAATATCGTAGCTGGCGCACCTTTCACTGCTGAGTCTAATAAGGGCGATATGGCACAAGATAGCGCGCTATGGGCTGACTTTAAACGCAAAGTATCAAGCCTTGAATTGAGCGATAGCGACAAAGATAGCTTATTACGCGATGCTAAAACGGCATTAGTTAACGATGTAAAACCTGCCTACGACAAGCTAATCGCCTACATGACTAAGCTTGAAACTAAAGCCGATACTCGTGACGGCGCGTGGAAATTTCCACAGGGCGAGACTTACTACAACAATGCATTAGCTCGCACGACGACAACCGACATGACCGCTAATGATATCCATGAGCTAGGTCTATCTGAAGTGGCGCGTATTCACAGCGAAATGCGCGATATCATGACCAAAGTTAACTTTGAAGGCTCATTAACCGAGTTCTTCAAGTTTATGCGCGAAGACGAGCAGTTCTATTACGCCAATGACGATAAAGGCCGCCAGGCATACCTCACAGAGGCCACCGCACTTATCGACACCATGAGCAGCAGGCTCGATGAAGTGTTTAAGGTCAAACCTCAAGCACCTATGATAGTTAAACAGGTTGAAGCCTTTAGAGAGAAATCAGCAGGTAAGGCGTTTTACAACAACCCATCACCAGACGGAAGCCGCCCTGGTACCTACTATGCCAATCTATATGACATGAAAGCCATGCCAAAATATCAGATGGAGGCGTTGGCCTACCATGAAGGCACGCCGGGTCACCATATGCAGATAGCTATCGCCCAGGAGCTTAATGGTGTACCAAAGTTTCGTAAGTTTGGCGGCTATACCGCTTATATCGAAGGCTGGGGGCTTTACAGTGAGTATTTCCCGAAAGAGATGGGCATGTACTCTGACCCATATTCAGACTTTGGCCGCTTAGCGATGGAGTTATGGCGCGCTTGTCGTTTAGTGGTCGATACCGGTATTCACGCTAAAAAATGGACGCGTGAAGAGTCTATCGAGTATTACGTTTCTAACACGCCCAATGCCAAATCTGATGCAGTAAAAATGGTTGAGCGCCATATTGTGATGCCATCTCAGGCAACCGCTTATAAAGTGGGAATGCTAAAGCTACTAGCCTTAAGAGACAAAGCGCAGCAAGCCCTAGGCGATAAATTTGATATTCGCGATTTTCACACCATAGTCCTTAAAAATGGTCCAGTACCGTTAGATGTACTCGAAAGTGAAATCGACCTATGGATAGAGCAAAACAGCTAATAACAGCGATTAATAACGGTTGTAAATAGTCATCCAGGTGCTGTCAGGCGAGCTCAGTCGCTATTGCTTAGTTGCTTAGTTGCTTAGTTGCTCTAGCTTAGCCACGATGAGCCAGCCTGCCACAATGACTGAGCGATAGAAGCCTAGCTGCAGTCGCTTAATTGCAGTCGCTCTAGCGCAATATAGAAATCTAAATGAAAGCGGGCACAATTATATTGTGCCCGCTTTCATTTCTAAGTTGATCAACAAGACACCAGCCCTAAAATATTCTAATTTACCTCACGGCCTTAGCCATTGATTGCAGCCTAACGGTTTATGTAAACAGTAAATTCGATTCAAAATTGTACTTATCACCTCAAACAAATTAGTTTTAATAAGATAAATGTAAACATGCTGCGGTTAAGGGAATATATGTCTGAAAATACGCAAGTTGAGCTAAGCACAGAGATAGGTCCAAACTGGTTTGCCTCTGTTATGGGCACAGGCATCATCGCTAACGCCGCAATCGGGCTACCTATGTTTGGCGGGCACTTAAACGACATAGGGCTGATTATCTGGTTACTCGCATCCTTGATGTTAGTTGCTATGCTATTACTGAAAATAGTTCAGACCATTACCAAGCCCCACATTATCAAACGACAATTTAACGACCCGGTGATGTCGCAATTTTTTGGTGCACCTCCCATGGCGATGATGACTATAGCAGGAGGCGCGCTGTTGTACGGCTCACAAGTTATGGCCGTAGAGACCGCAATGACGCTAGCCTGGAGCCTGTGGATAGTAGGAACACTACTTGGGCTGCTGACCGCCGTTGTTATTCCATTTCGTCTTTTTACCCATCATCAGGTCCGGGAAGACGCCGCTTTTGGTGGTTGGTTGATGCCCGTTGTACCGCCTATGGTCTCTGCTGCTATTGGCGCCATGTTAATCCCCCATTCTGAAAATATTGCCCTACAACAAACGCTGCTTTATGCCTGCTACGCCATGTTTGGCATTAGCTTACTTAGTGCACTAATCATTATCACCATGATCTGGAGCCGCTTAGCTTACTCAGGCACATCAGGCAGCGCGCGCGTTCCGACCCTTTGGATTGTCTTAGGGCCTCTCGGGCAATCTGTTACTGCGGCTGGAGCACTGGGTAGCGCGGCGCTATTTGTGGTCGATGAGCCGATTTCTACAGGCATGAATACTATGGCAATTCTTTATGGGGTGCCTATCTGGGGATTTGCTTTTTTCTGGTCGATATTAGCAAGCTTACTAACACTGCGCGCTCTGCGCAGAAAAATGCCCTTTGCGCTCACTTGGTGGGCATTTACTTTCCCTGTTGGTACTTGCGTTACCGGAACCACACAATTAGCTTTACATACTAGGCTACCTGCGTTTGAGTGGGCTGCAGTTATTTTATTTGCCGGCTTAATTTGTGCCTGGATTATCGCAGCGACTGGCACAATAAAGGGATTTAAAGGTGGCCATATTATGAAGAACCCAACCACATCAAACCATGTCGTTTCTAAGAAGGGCAAGCTCTGAAAAACATCATGAAAATGTTCAGTCCTAGGTTCTAGGTTCTGGGTTCTGGGTTCTAGGCGCCAGGAAATAAGGCCTAGATTCTAGGTTCTAGGCCATCACATTTAGTCGTAAGCTCCGACATTAGGCACGCTAAAACTGACATCATTCCAAGGCCAATGCACCTTCGCCATAAAGGCTGCTAATTCAGGAGAGTCAGCGTGTTGCTCACGGATCACAACCATCGTCCTGTGTACATGAAAGGGATGTATAGGCTCATTAGCACCAATGGCGTTAAAGTACTCAGCAAGAATATCTAAATACTCTTTTTTGTCAGCTAGAGCTAACACTGCATCGGCCATTACCGGCGCCCCTTTAAGACCTGACAGATGAGCGGCACAGTCCCAGCTGGCAAACTGCTTGATGATACTTGCTAATAAGTCTGCGCCCTTTTCATCGTAACCTGCTGAAGCAAACAGATCGTACTCACTTTGGACGGTACACCCGTTGACTTGTTGAGTAACAAAGCCAAAGAATAGTGATAACGGCTTATCTTGAGCTTGCTCTTGTTTTAGAGCTTGGTTTGGCGTTTTATTTAAAACTTTATTCTGCTCATTACTTAGCTCTAGCTTTGCATCCAAGTTGGGGGCATTTTTATTCATCAGCTCATAACTGGCGTGGTAATGCAGCTGTAGCTTCGGCATTAAAGCGTTCAGTGTTTCAAGCGTTGCCAGCTTTGCTGACGTATCATTTAAATCTTGATAAAAAATATCGACTTGCCCACTCTGAGTCGGCACTTCAGTCAGCCCTGCAGGTATATCTAATATGACCCCTTTTTGCCGACATACCGCTGAAACAAGACTCGCTGAAGAACCCTGTTTTTTATCAGCGAGATCCATCAGCCAAATACGCCCATCCTCCTCGTCACCAACCGCCACCAATAATTGGTCATCAATTTGAGATTTAATCACAACGGGTTCGAGCCCAAACACCTGCAAAGAGCGAAGAATGCCACCACTATTTCGTTGCATCAGTTGCTTCATAGGGAATATACATTCACCCGTTAACGATAGCTGCTGCACCACGCCATCTTGCCAGCCAAGCCAAATGCTGTTGCCATCAGCAGCAACAGTGGCCGAGGTTAGACACTCTACAAAGGTTTGCAGCTCATCATGGTGACTTGAGCTGCTATCGCCAGCGGCAATCGCAGTTAATGACGCCACAAGCTCTTCAGCTTGATAACTGGCACAAATTTGTGATGGATTAAGTGTCCTAACACTGCGGCTCCACAGTGCCTTTTTCTGCTTAAAATCGATTAGCTGTAATACAAAATCAAAGCCTGGAGCTTCAGCCTGATCAAAAGCTTCAGCCTGAGCAATCACTTCAGCTTGATTAAGAGCCTCGGCAATCGATTCAGAAGCGTCAGTATCAGTTGATACAGTCATGCTAACCGTCTCAGCATTGGCAAGCAGCGCAATACCGCGTTGGTTATCCATGAAAAAAGTATTACGAACAGAAATTTCCGTCGGTGCGGGCTTGCCTTCAAGTGGATGAACTTTCATCTCAGAACTAAGAGGGCTAAAGCTCACCAGTTGATGCATTCTGCGCTTTTCACGCTGATAAAACACAAACTCATTATCAGCCAAATACACCATACTGCCGTTAACAAACCTAAATGGCATTTCATAACAACTGATATCGGTACAGAGGAGCTCAAAAGAGCCAACTTTTGTATGGCTGTAATTCTCTGCAGCCGCGCTTGCCTGCCTATTTAAGGCTGCGCCTATATCGATACAGTACATTGACCGGGCGCTGCGTCGCCCACCCTGCTTGGCGCCAACGAGCCAAAGCTTGCCATTGTTACAGCAGGCATCATTTGTTGGGTACAACTCTAGCGATGTTAGCGCAACTAAACTCAGCTTGCTTGGCTTGCGGCTTTGAGAGCTAGAAGCTGAGGATGTATTTAAACTCATGTCGGAGCTTATGCCATTGCTGATATCAGAGCGGGCACCAGAGCTGAAACAAGCACTATAAATTCGGCCTATTGAATCCACCGCAATAAAGCGCTCATCATCAAGCCACTCAACCAAAAGCAGTTCGCAGTTATCACTACCAACCAATTCAAACTGACTCAATAGCTCAATATTGAAACCACTGCGTTTAACGATTTGTAGCTGAATCAATCCATCGTAGTACAACCTATGGTGCTGAAAAGAGTATTCATGCTCAGCACTTGTTTCTGAGGTCGTAGTTGCTGAAATCTTTTCTGCTGAGGTAGTTGTTTCCGAAGTAATTGTTGCTGAAATCTTTTCTGCAGAGATAGTTTCAGCTACGGTTTCAGATGCAGTTCCAAGATCAGCAGAACGCGAAAAAAGTGACTTAATAAATTTATTCAATGTAATACATGTCTCATGAAATAAATGGCTCTACAAAGCATCGAACGATAAAGCTAAGAGAAGATAATATTTTCCAATATTATCTGTAGCTTAAGATAGTTTCACTTCAAGTATCAAGCGCTTTATACCAATCTGGGCCGTAACTAAACTCGAGGCCGAAATATGCTTGGTCATTAACCCTGCAAGCAAATTCGGCTAACAATGGCTTCTATACCCAGGCCACCAGCAGATGCCGATGATGATAAGGCTCGCTAAACTCATCTCCTCGGTTATAAACAGTAGCGCGGTTCACCTGCCAGCCCAGTAAGCAGACTGCTCACGACTTTCATTATTCACCAGACTGAAATGATTCAAAAGTGAAAGACCTTGATATAGAACGAACTTCAAACTGTTTCAAATGCAGAACAAGGGAAGGTATTTAAGCTTTGGTACAGCCCAAAAAGAAAAATACCCCGGCTATAAATAACCGGGGTAAACCAAACTAGGTGATGGTTTTAAGGCTGACATTGTTTTAGTTCTTAAACCGTCTGTCAGCATTGATGCAAAATGCTTTTAGCTGCTCTGTATAGCACAATAGAGAGGGGTCATTCTCGATTACACTATAGGACTCAGAACTTTTGAATCAACTGCCAGCAATTGTATTAAAACGAGAACAAACTTCAACTGAAATGATTTTAAGTTGTTTAGCCAAGGCTAAATTCAGCTTGACTAAACAATGTACAGCAGGGATTAAGTGATTGAATAAAAAGCACTTAAGAACTCACTACATTAGCAAGATTTCACACCGTTCAAAATATAAAACAATGTTTCTCCATTTTACTTACGTTTTGCATACAATTCTTTTAAAGGCGCATCCCAATATGGCGGTGTACCGATATGATCTTTTATAAAATCAATAAAGGCACTGACCTTTGGTGCTAAGTGTTTACGTCTTGGGTAAACCGCTTGTAATGGCAAATGATGAGTCAACTGCCAGTCTTCAAGAATTGGCACCAGAGTCCCCTTTTCCAGCTCATCTTCAAGCAGATAGCTTGCTAGATAAACCACACCGAGTCCGCTTACCGCCGCCGACTTTAATGCTGGGGCATTATCGACTCTGAAATTACCTGTTACGCCAATCTCACAGTAATCATCACCTTGCTTAAATTGCCAGATACTGTGCTCATGCCATTCACCTTGATATACCAAGCAGTTATGGTCTACTAACTGCTCTGGGCGGCTAGGTACACCATGCTTCTCTACATATGATGGCGACGCGGCTAACAAGAACTGACATTTCATCAGTGGTCTTGCAACCATCCCAAGTGGCAATTGCTCTGACATCGTAAGTAGTAGGTCTAAACCTTCACTAACCACGTCGACTTTATGGTCAAGTAAGCTAACTTGAAGTTCGAGCTCTGGATGCTTAGCCATAAACTCTGGCAAAGCAGGGATGATGTGCATGGTACCGAATGACTGAGAAATACCCACTTTCAATACGCCTCGGGTAGCATCATTAAGATTATGAACGCTAGCAACAGCTTGGTCGGCATCTCTTAATAACTCTTCTCCTTGGGCATACAATAGATGGCCCGCCTCAGTTAAACTCAAGCTTCTTGTGGTACGTTGAATCAATTGAACACCAAGCTTATGCTCCAGATCGGCCACTTGGGTACTTACTTTAGACTTTGATATGCCTAACTTTCTCGCCGCAGAGCTAAAACTGCCCGCTCGAGCCACATGGGTAAAAATTGCGATTGGTTCTAAAAGTTCTAACATGTAAATCGCCTTAAGGTGTTTACGACAGTAATAGTACTTCCATCGCTAAGACATGCTGTTTTCTATTAAAAACAATATCTTAAGTGAATATATGTACGCTAGAGTAGAGTTTGTATTATGTAACCAATAGTTGGTTTTTGTTTTTATTTTTAGAAGTATACCAAAAAATCCCCATAACTCATCAAATATGTAGTTTGGGCTAGGTACAAAGGGGATCGGTAGTACAAAAGTCTAGTGAGGCTTTAAATGTAAAAACCCCTGCATAAAGGGGGGATGCAGGGGAGGTTGCAAATCAATCAAGGCAACAGCTTTACTTCATTGTTTTACCAAGCGTATATCTTAGTAACGAGTCCAGTGAAGTAATGTTTACTCAAGCATAGTGGTATTAGAGGATTCAACTAAAGGATAGCTAGCAAGTTCTGGGATCTCGTCACGCAACTGTTGCTCCAGTACCACTAAGGTTTTAAATCTTTCGCATAGCTTTTCGCCACGGGCTTCTAGATCAGCGGCTTGCTGCTCCATCTGCATCTCGATATCATCACCAATGGTTTCCATCTTTTGAGAAAAAGAGTCCATCTTCTGTTCAAAGCTATCACCGTCGCCCGACATCATTTGTGCGCCTAAAGTCATCATCATGCTGCCGAGTGAGTTCTGCACTAACTCTTCCATCTCTTGCTCAAACTCCTCTCCAAAGGCATCTTCTAGTGATGACTCTGTCGAGCCAAGGTAAAACGTATCGCCATGTTGGTACGCTACGCTTTCGATTCGTTGCTCAAGACCTGACATCATTTCGTCAATCTTAGCACCTGCGCTATCACCTAACAGTGGGGTTAACGCAAGACTCACTGCAGAAGAAGCCATTCCAACCGCATCATTAACCAGTTCAATCACCTCAGGTACTTGCGAAGAAACCTCTTGTGAATACTGACTCACTAATGCTTGCTGCTGTTTATTAAGTGACACTTGCTTGCCATTAACAAATAGCTCATCCATTTCGATGCGATACTTTTCATCACCAACCTCACTGACAATCAGTTTCTTAGGCTCTACCGTGACGTCATAATTAAGCGCGACTTCGCACTCTTTATTCATTGACTGGTCGCTATGAGCGGCAACGGTTTGTAGACTCGTTGCTGATAGCAACACGGCTGAGATCCCAACAGAGGTAAGTAGTTTTTTCATCGCATCAATCCTTTATCGCTATAGTCTGTATGATATTATTTTCAATCTTGATGTAAATAAAGCATAGACCATGCCAAACAAGCTAACACCATGTTTTTAAAGGTTATCACTTGAGTTGTATAGAGGTGATACACGCTGCTAAATAATATATTTGGCCAATTAAGCTAACAATTGGCCAAATATCAAAAACAGCTGATGTTGATACTGATGTAGGAACTAATTGTAGAAACTGACTATAGTGACTGGCTGTAGACAATTGACTGAGTAAAACTAAAAAATCGAACGGCCTAAAGTCTGACTCAAGGCTTCTAACACTGCCGTGCCCGCTAAAGAGTTGCCATTGGCATCAAGCTCCGGAGACCAAACACATACAGACATGTCACCAGGGATCACCGCGATAATGCCACCGCCGACACCGCTCTTACCCGGCATACCGACGCGATAAGCGAACTCACCCGCACCGTCATAAAGGCCGGATGTGGCTAATAACGCATTTAACTGCCGATTCTGTACAGGACTAATTAACTGTTTACCAGCAAGGCTTTTACCTGAGTTAGCTAAGTAAAACATAGCACGGGAAAGATCTGCGCAGCTCATGCGAAGTGAGCAATAGTGAAAGTAGCTGTGCAACACAGTATCAACGTCGTTATTAAAATTACCGAATGATTTCATCAAGTAAGCTATCGCGGCGTTTCTTGCGCTGTGTTGATATTCAGATGCGGCAACGATTTTATCGTATCCCACTCTATTGTTTTCACTTAAACCACGAACAATCTCAAGCATACGGTGCTTAGGCGCACCTAAACGACTTTGCAAAAGATCGGCAATAACCAGCGCACCAGCATTGATAAATGGATTTCGCGGTAAGCCTTTTTCCAATTCAACTTGAACTAAAGAGTTAAAAGAATGGCCTGAGGGTTCTTTACCGACTCTCGACCAAATCTCATCTTCTTCATACAGCATTAGCGCCAAGGTAAGACTAAATACCTTAGAAATACTCTGAATTGAAAAGGGCTCGAGATAATCTCCAGCCCCTATAGTGACACCGTCAGAGGTCGTCACTGCAATACCTAACTTATTAGCATCAACTTGGGCAAGGGCTGGAATATAGTCAGCCACTTTACCCTGTCCTAGAAGAGGTCGTACTTTTTCTAGGATCTCTTCAAGTAATGCCAATTCAGGCATTAGCCCCACCAAATATCGTAAAGCTCGCCAATTTCGAGATCAGATACAGGTTGAGCGTCAAAGAATGCTTTAACTGCAGCTCGGTGCTCTTCTGTACACTTGCCGATACCTTGAGTGGCAATAATACCTTCCCACTCTTTGTGTCCACCGCCGTGATAACCTAGGTCGTTAGGTTCAATCACTTCATCGATAAACTGATCAACGATTGCATCAATTTGCTCTTCTGTTACTGACTCATTAAAAATCCAGTTAACGTCAAATCCAAACTCTTGGAACTCATCAACGCGTAATTTCTTACGTAAGCGACGGCTACGGTTTGCTGCCATGGTTGTTCTCCTAGATAGCTTATTTACAGTATATAAATTCGGTTTAGCGCTTAAACACGCTCAAACATAAGATCCCAAACCCCATGACCTAAACGGTGGCCACGCGCTTCGAATTTAGTCAATGGACGATGTTCTGGACGTTCAACAACATCACCTGTCGCAGATTGGTTTTTATAACCAGGCGCGGCATTCATCACTTCTAGCATATGTTCGCTGTAGTTTTCCCAATCTGTTGCCAGATGGAATACACCGCCAACCTTAAGTTTCTTGCGGATCAATTCAGCAAATGGTGCTTGAACGATACGGCGCTTATGATGACGAGTTTTATGCCAAGGATCTGGGAAGAACAATTGCACACAAGCCAGACTGCCTTCAGCAATGCTATTTTCAAGTACTTCAATTGCATCATGGTGATAAACACGTAAGTTAGTCACGCCCGCTTCAGCAGCTTCTGCCAAGCATGCACCGACGCCGGGTTTATGCACTTCGATACCGATAAAGTTAAGCTCAGGAGCCGCCTTAGCCATTTCTACCAATGACGCGCCCATGCCAAAGCCGATCTCTAGAACGGTATCTGCTTCACGACCAAATACTTCGACTAAATCAATCGATTCTGGAGTGTAATCTAGGCCCATGATTGGCCATTGCTGCTCCATTGCTTGAGCTTGGCCTTTAGTTAAACGGCCCTCTCTCAATACAAAGCTTCTCACTTTGCGAAGGTATTTACCTTCTTCATTGAATTCAGCGGTTGTTACGTCGCTCATTTTCGCCCTCGCTTAAGACAGCATAATTTAAAAAAGAAAGGCATTATCCAAAGTTCAACCTTCAGTGCAAGCCTTATTGTGGCGAAATTATACCAATAATCTCAGTTTGTGCGAGCAGTGCCTTTGCTTTACAGCTAAATAAGCCATATTTTGCTTACAACTCCAGCCACTTTGCCATAAAAAGCCCTGTGCTTTGCTTGTTTAAACCCTAGGCTAAAGTTACACTGCGCCGATGAAAACTACCGCGCTTTTTTCAACAAGAATTATCGAATGGTACGACAACTTTGGTCGTAAACAACTTCCTTGGCAACTCAATAAAACCCCATATAAAGTATGGATTTCAGAGATCATGCTCCAGCAAACGCAAGTTGCTACGGTTATCCCCTATTTCGAAAAGTTTATCGCACGATTTCCAGATATTGATAGCCTAGCCTGTGCCGAGCAGGACGAAGTGTTGCATCACTGGACTGGACTTGGTTATTACGCGCGCGCCAGAAACCTACATAAAGCCGCACAAATAATGCAGTCTGATTTTAATGGCGAGTTTCCAACTCACTTTGATGATGTTTTGGCATTACCTGGTATTGGTCGTTCAACGGCAGGTGCAGTGCTTTCGCTATCTTTAGGACTCAACTTTGCTATTCTCGACGGTAATGTGAAGCGTGTTTTAGCTCGCCATGGTGCAATCGAAGGCTGGCCAGGTAAAAAACCTGTCGAGCATCAACTTTGGCAATTAACCGAAATGTTAACCCCAGCTAAAGATATTCAAAAATATAATCAGGCCATGATGGATATTGGTGCAACTGTCTGTACGCGATCCAAGCCTAACTGCGCCCAATGCCCTGTAGCCATGGACTGTAAAGCCCAGTTAAGTGGCCGGCAGACCGAATATCCAGGTAAAAAACCAAATAAATCCATTCCAGAAAAGTTTGCTTGGCTATTAGTCATAGAAGATGAGCATCAAGTGCATCTTGAGAAACGACCACCCGTGGGTATTTGGGGCGGTCTCTGGTGCTTTCCTCAATTTGCAGAGCGCGCCGAACTCGACGCTTATATTAAAGACAAGCAACTAAAAATGACCTCGCAACAAGAGTTAGTCGGTTTTAGACACACTTTTAGCCACTTTCACCTCGATATCCAGCCGGTGTTGGTCCGAGTAAGTGGTATTAGCAATAACCAGATCATGGAACAAAGTTCCGCGCTCTGGTATAACTTATCTCATCCACCTAAAGTTGGTTTAGCCGCCGCTACTGAGCGAATTCTGGCTGACTTAGGTTCTGTATTAATTAAGGAGTAATCATGGCTCGCACAGTAAACTGCGTGTACTTAAACAAAGAAGCAGAAGGCCTAGGTTTTCAGCTTTACCCAGGTGACTTGGGCAAGCGTATTTTCGACAATGTCAGTAAAGAAGCTTGGGCACTTTGGCAGTCAAAACAAACCATGCTGATCAACGAAAAGAAACTGAACATGATGAATGTTGATGACCGTAAGTTCTTAGAAGAGCAGATGGTAAACTTTTTGTTTGAAGGTAAAGATGTCGAAATTGAAGGCTACGTGCCGCAAAAAGACGACGAGTAACTGACTGTTTAGCATTAGTTCGAGCTGGTCGCAGCTTTAGTCTGCGCCACAATGTAATGTCATCAAAAACGCCGCTTAAATTAATTTAAGCGGCGTTTTGTTTTATCTATTTAAAGCACTTTTTGGTGACTTGAAATTACTTACGAATTCCTTCTACCACTAAATCTAAAACCACATTAGCTGATGCTGGCCCTAAATCGACTTTAACGTCATAGTCTTTTAAGGCAAATTCAGTGCTGCCAACAAAACCTGAACGATAGCCGCCCCATGGGTCACTGCCCTCACCTATTATTTTGGCATCTATGGCTAACGGCTTTGTGACACCATTAAAAGTAAAGTCACCATTAATAACAAAATTGCCGTCGCCCTTGTCTACTGCTGATGTTGATACAAAGCTTGCCTGCGGAAATTTGCCGGTATTTAAGAAGTCGCCACTACGTAAATGCTTATCTCGCTCAGCATGATTAGAATCGACGCTGGCTGTCTTAATAGTCACATTGACTGTAGAATCTGCAATATTGTTGATATCGAAGCTAAAATCACCTGCAAATTGATTAAAACGGCCTACCACAAAGCTATAACCTAAATGGCTTACTTTAAATTCGATAGAGGCATGCGCGCCCTCTGTATCTATCACATAGTCTGCGGCTTGCGCGGTACTTACCATACTCGTAGAAGTGGTTACTGATGCTGTTAATGCTAGAGCTAAAAATTGGCTGTTCATATTCTATCCTTGTTTATCGTGCGCTCGATTAAATGAGCTAAATCGTTTGAGCGGGTTAATCTTTGCTGTCATAGCGGCGTAACTTTAAGGCCCTATGGCAATGGCTTAATCATTCTGCTTAGGGTTTTGTCTTTATCAATATAGTGATGTTTGAATGCGCCTATAGCATGAATAACCACCAGAGCAATTAGCCCATAAGCTAAATATTGATGAATAGCCCCAGCGATATCGGCTTGTTTGCTTATCAACTCACCAAAACTTGGCACCTCTAACCAATCAAATATCCAAATACCTCTGCCATCCGCCGTCGAAATGAGATAACCACTGAGCATAATCAGCAGCATTAATAGATAAAGTGCATTGTGCGCTAAGTGAGCTGCACGTTTTTCCCAAGGCTTATGGGTCGTCAACTCGGCCGGTTTAACCGAAAAATAACGCCAAACGAGTCTAATTAAAGTCAGTAGCAGCAATAACAACCCAATACTCTTATGCAGGTGGGGGGCAGTTTGGTACCAACTGCTGTAATAGGTTAAATCGACCATCCAAAAGCCGACGGCAAACAGTCCAATCACAGCAATGGCTGATAACCAATGGATCAAAATGGCCACCAAGCCGTAAGAGTTATCTGTATTGCGAAACATAATTTTCCCAGCACCTAGTTAATGAACCCATCATACAAACTATTTTTAAACATAAAACCAGCAAATTTAGGCGGTTAAATTCTATTTTTTAGAAAGGTTTTGCTCGATAGCTAAGCAAACTGCTCATGGTTGAATAGAGCAGCTCAAACATCGCGGTATTACTATTGCTGTTTTCGTTAACGCTTTATTAATAGCGCAACGGTTAATCAATTGATGAGCGCATCGGCTCAGTTGATTGTTCTGATTTATCAAGCTGCACACAAACTAGCCGAACAATCATTAATGAGTAAAAAAGCCCTTGCAGGATTTTATATCCCGCTATAAGATACGCGCACTCCAAACGGGACAGGCCTTAACGCCATCTAGTTTGCAGTAGCAAATCTAACGTTTACATTTATGTATCGCTAGTTGCCCGAATAGCTCAGTCGGTAGAGCAGAGGATTGAAAATCCTCGTGTCCCTGGTTCGATTCCGGGTTCGGGCACCAACATTTTTTAATGAGTGACTTAACAATCGTTAATTGACTGGTTAAACAAATAAGCCGGCATAGCTCAGTTGGTAGAGCAACTGACTTGTAATCAGTAGGTCCCGAGTTCGACTCTTGGTGCCGGCACCATAAAAACAAAAAAGCCACTCAATAGAGTGGCTTTTTTGTATCTAAAATCAGCAAGCATATTCCCAAAGCTATACCCAATCTATACCTAAGCTACATCACTCAATAAATTATCTTTCGATCACACCAGAGATTGCTCACCTGACTGAATAATTTATGTCAGGTAGCCACTGTAACTCATGCATACTTAACTATCACAATTAATATGATGAAACCTGATTTAGCCAAACCCAATGTGACGCAGCCCGATTCAATCGACTTCGAATGACTGCAACCTACCCTTTTTAGCTATAGCTTACTTTTGCTAACGCCTTTTGCTAAATTCTGCTTAGCTTACTAATGAACTTACGACTGAAACTGACGGCTTTGCTTACTGTTTAAATCGCAAGCATCATGATTCGGTTATTTTTCATAGCACCTAGCGTTCATAGTATCTAGCGTTCATAGCACCTAACTTTCATAGTATCTAACTTTCATAGTATCTAACTTTCATAGTATCTAACTTTCATAGTATCTAGTTTTCATAGCACCTAGCGTTCATAGTATCTTGCTTTGCCAGCAAACATATTTACCTGACTTACCCCTTTGCTGTGAAAGCTTACAGCTCATAGTGGCGAAGCAAATGGCGCCACTGCGCAAATAAAGCTCAAGCAGCCTTAAAAACAAGCGCAAACCTCGGGGAGAGCTTATTTGTTGCGCAGTTGCACACTTAGGTACTTGCACCTTCAAAAACATCGCTATATTATACGCGCACTCCAAACGGGACTGGCTTTAACGCCATCAAGTTTGCAGTAGCAAATCTAACGCTTACATTTAGTAGCGATTAGTTGCCCGAATAGCTCAGTCGGTAGAGCAGAGGATTGAAAATCCTCGTGTCCCTGGTTCGATTCCGGGTTCGGGCACCAACATTTTTTAATGAGTGACTTAACAATCGTTAATTGACTGGTTAAACAAATAAGCCGGCATAGCTCAGTTGGTAGAGCAACTGACTTGTAATCAGTAGGTCCCGAGTTCGACTCTTGGTGCCGGCACCATAAAAACAAAAAAGCCACTCCTTCGAGTGGCTTTTTTGTGTCTGTAATTTAACAATGTATTCTTAGTCGACATGCGGTTAACGTTTAAAACACTACTGGTGCTGCTCCCCCTTTAACAGGTAATCAAAGTCAGTATAAAGATTTGCTTCCTCAGCCAGAGCTTAGCGCTGCAGAGGCAAGGCCATTCATGGCTCTTCGGTAACTGCGCCTGCGTTACTCAGCCTCCTATATCCATATAGCCTTGTATTCATATAGCCTTGTATTCATATAGCCTTGTTTTCATATAGTCGCGTATTCATACAAGCTTGCATTTATGATATTTCCAGCAGCAAACCTTAACGGATAGAGGAAATGCCTTATGTATGTCGGGAACATACAAGACCATGTGGTTTGCAACGAGTGAAGAGCATAGTCATTTTACGTTTAAGCTCGTTACACAGTATCAGAGCCGCTAAAACTGGCCTGTAAGGAGCGTTTTTGCGGCCTCCTTCTGCATTGAATAGGCTCAGAAGGAAACAACTATTATGTCATCCATTCGCCTTGAAAGAGTTTGCCAAGAAACACTCTGAGTAGATCAACTTCTTATACTGATTGGTATAATGAGCCTTCAGTCAGTGGTTATTTTCAAAAGCCACCTGTTAGCAATAGCTAACCCACGCAATAAAATCGTCATCATTAACTGTCTTAATCTGTGTCTAAGCGCACTATCTTGAGCAGTACTTGAGCAATGACAGTGGTAAATAACTTACTTTAGACAGCTTTAGATTGCGATTCGTCGCCACAAAACAAAAAAGCACTTGCACCTTATAAAACATCACTATATTATACGCGCACTCCAAACGAGACAGGCTTTAAATGGTTTGTTTGAAGTAGCAAATCTAACGCCTACATTAGTAGCGATTAGTTGCCCGAATAGCTCAGTCGGTAGAGCAGAGGATTGAAAATCCTCGTGTCCCTGGTTCGATTCCGGGTTCGGGCACCAACATTTTTTAATGAGTGACTTAACAATCGTTAATTGACTGGTTAAACAAATAAGCCGGCATAGCTCAGTTGGTAGAGCAACTGACTTGTAATCAGTAGGTCCCGAGTTCGACTCTTGGTGCCGGCACCATAAAAACAAAAAAGCCACTCAATAGAGTGGCTTTTTTGTATCTGTAATTGCTCATCATTTAAAGTTCTTAATACTAAAGAAAAATCTAACGAGATAGACGCCTAACCTCCCATGCGTCTCCTATAGCACTCTAGCACTTTGTATAAGCGTTATGTTGTTCCTGAACGCTTTTCCCACCTTTGCCATGCTTTGCCCTTAAAAAAACAAAAAGGAGCCCTTAGGCTCCTTTATGGATCAAACCTCAACATTAAAGAGGCATGACAGAGTGACTAAGCTGATTACCAGCTGCGCATCTTATGGCCTTTTAAGGCGTAGAATAAGATAAACAGATAACAAGGTAAGCCAACCCAATACGCAACCTGTGTATTGCCTGCAAAGTAGGCCACTTTACCAAATACCAAAGGTAAGATTGCACCACCTGAGATCCCCATGATTAATAGAGCTGAACCTTGAGCCGTGTACTTACCTAAACCTTCTAGTGCTAACGGCCAGATTGATGGCCATACAAGTGCATGAGCTAAACCCATCATAGCGACAAATGTCACCGTATCAGGGATCACCGGAATACCGCTCCAGCCCCAAAGAATATCAGCAATCATTGTGCTTTCACGAGAACCTAACGCAGCACCAATAATACAGGCAATCCCCGCTAGAGCTGAGCCAAGTAGTGCCTTTTCTTGACTAATAAACTTAGGAATACAAGTCACACCAATAATGTAGCCAAACACCATAAACACCATGGTGTAAGACGTCAGTGAAGCAAAGTTATTTACCCCTAAACTCTCACCGTACAAACCAATTGTGTCACCAGCAATAACCTCGACACCAACATAAGCAAACAAAGCAACTGCGCCTAGTACCACTTGTGGAAAGTGAGTAATACCACCCTTTTCTTGATGATCATCAGCCACTTCAAACTCTAGCTCTGGCAGCGATGAAAACTTAACTAAACCAATTAAGAACGTCAGTGCTATAGCCATATAAATATAAGGCATCACCAGTCTTGATGATAGCTCATTGATCTGCGCTAAACGGTCGGCCTCGCTCAATGCCGCTAAGTGATCGGCAGTAAAATTTTCAAAACCTGATAATACCAATGCAGTAAATAAGATAGGTACGATGACACCAGCACCTTTGTTAATCAAACCCATAATACTAATACGCATTGCGGCGCTTTCTTTAGGGCCAATATGCACAACATAAGGGTTAGATGCGGTTTGCAAAATGGTCAATCCCGTACCCAATACAAATAACGCTCCTAGGAATAGGATAAAGTTGGCACTCTGGGCAGCGGGAATAAAGAGTAATGAGCCAACAACCATAATAGCTAGGCCTATCGCCATACCATTTTTATAACCCGTCTTCTTAAGTATCGATGACATTGGTAGCGCCATCACCGTATAAGCTATATAGAACGCAAACGTAACAAATAACGCTTGGAATTCATTAAGCTCACAAATGATTTTTAGGAAGGGGATCAGTGAGCCATTAAGCCAAGTCACAAATCCGAAGATGAAAAAGAGCACACCTATAATGGTCATAGGCAGTAAGCTGCTCTTGGGGCTAACTTGAGCCTGAGTCGTTGCTGTCATGTATTAAACCTGCTTCTTATAGTAATTGATTTTATGATACCAGATTAAACTGCTACCCCATCCTTCATTGATACCACTTAGCTTTTGCAGACTGTCATCTGCTTATATTCTGTGCTTAGCTTTTTAACGTAGTGCTAATTCAAAGCCCAATGTTTCATCGATGTTAAAGCATTATTGCAAAAAAGACAACGCTGTCATTTTTACTTAAACAACCTATTTAACTTAGTTAAAGTTGCCTCCCCGCTTACTCCCAGGCAGTATAAAGCCCAAGCTTTAGATTTAACTTAAGAGTAAGTTTAAGGCTAACAACTTAAACCTTGATGAAAATCTCGCGCTTATACATCCAGTAAAGTACCAACCACTGCACCAATAATAAGCCTATAACGCTTGCTAATGCCTGCGCATTCTCAGGCAAACTTAAAATCACGCCACCAAATAAGCTGCTTGCGGTGTAGTTCCAATTTACGATACTCGAAGCAATATAAATCACAATTGAGTTGCAGCCAATGACCGTAAATAAAAAGGCCCATTTCTGCACTTTAATGACATCAATGATGGCGTAAAACAGTGCCAAGAGCAGTATGCTCCAACCCGATGTCACTAAGGTAAAACTGCTGGTCCATAGGGTTTTGTTCACAGGAATGAGAGGAGATAACAACCAGCCTCCCCCAACGAACGCGATACCCGATGCCATTAATATAGCCACTTTATACCAGTCACCTTGAGCATGGGGCTTGACGATAAAGTGCCCCACAAACACTCCTATTAAGCCATTAACTACAGCAGGGATCGTCGAGAGTATACCTTCTGGATCAACCGCCGCATTTTGATAAGTCACTCCAGGTAAAAACAAACTATCAACTGCCGCATTAATTGAGCCCGTCACAGTAAATGGACCTGTGTCATCAAGGGATATAACGGGAAAGGCTTGTAGTAAAGCATAACCAATTAGCACTGTAATCGCGGTGATAATTTGTGTCCGCAAGCTAGTGTGCCAAACCAGTAAAGCACAAAAAAACCAAGCAAACGCGATTCTGCCTAACACACTGGCATAGCGAACGTCGCCAGCAGAAAATGGTGCCCCTGTACCCCAGCCATGGTTATAAATCACGCCAAAAAACAGTAATAACAGCAGTCGTTTTACCGCATGTTTATATAAAGGAAAACGTTGAGGTATTGGCAACTTATCAAGGCGTTTTGGTGACAAGCCTAATGCGACACCTGACAGGAAAATAAATAACGGGAAAATTAAGTCGTAGAAGGTAAAGCCGTTCCAAGCACTATGATGCATTTGCGCGTCAAACCACTTAAAGCCAGCCCAACCGGTCATCACCAACAAAGCAGCAAAAATAGCTTCGCCACCTAAGATCCAGAACATATCAAAGCCACGTAATGCATCTAAAGACTTGAGCCTAAGCTTTACTCTGGGCTTTTCATTTGATTGGGGGTTATTTGTTATTATTGTCATGGTAACGACCCTTTCTACGACTTTTTATAATGGGTATAAATCAAAGCCTTTGTTTTTCAAGTTAGTATTCACTACTGAGGCTTTGATTGACAGCTTCGTTGTTAACTGTAAATTCTTAGATACTGAGTACTTGAGTGCTGAGTACTTGAGTGCTTAAGTGCTGAGCTCCTAAATACAGAGCTCTAAAATGCTTAGTGATTGAGCCCTTGGATACATAATCCTTGAGTACATAATCCTTGAGTACTTAATCCTTGAGTACTTAATCCTTGAGTACTTAATCCTTGAGTACTTAATCCGTGAGTACTTAATCCTTGGGTACTGAGGTCTTGAATGCAAGGCTCTTTGCTACAGAGCCCTTAGTAGCAAAGCCCTTAGCAACAAAGTCTTTAATAGAAAAAACCTTAATAAAAGAGCACTTAACAGACGAATGTCTAACACTTAGGCTCTACATAAGCTCGATAACATAGCTCATCTAGACAGCAGCACCTAGACCTGAGAATCCAGATAAGAGTATCTAGACAGCCTAACGCTTAAAAACTCGCTCACCAGCAATGAAGGTTTGCACGGCACCATAGTTATTATCAACCAGCACCATATCGGCTCGGCCGCCAAGCTTAAGTGTTCCCATCTTGTCACTAATACCTAAAAATTCAGCTGGGTATAGCGATGCCATTCGCAGTGCTTCTGCAGGCTCAACACCCAACATATTGATAGTATTAGCCACTGCACCAGCCATATCGAGCACGCAGCCCGCAAGCTCACCCGTTACAGCGTTGAGCCTGTCGCCAACACGCAGCACCTGAGTACCAAAGAGCTCAAAGCTGACCTCCTCCTCCAAGCCGACTGGCGGCATTGCATCAGTCACTAACATCACCTTACCTTTAGGCTTGGCATTGATTGCGACTCTTGCCGAAGCTGGGTGAACATGGTGACCATCAACAATCAAGCCACACCAGGCATCCTGGCTCTCAAGCGCAGCACCAACCATGCCAGGATTTCTTGAATCTAGTGCAGACATGGCATTAAATAGATGAGTAAAACCTGAAGCGCCAGCTTTTAGTGCTCTTTTCACCGTCTCGTAATCTGCATTAGAGTGGCCTAGACACACTCTTACATCAGCTTTAACTAAGGCCTCTATGACTTCAGGACTCACATTTTCAGGTGCGAGAGTAACGACTTTGATGCCTAAATCTTGACGACTAAAAACCTCAAGTTCCGCATCTGAAATGCGTCTAATATGAGGCTGTGGGTGCACACCTTTTTTAGGCACACTTAAATGGGGCCCTTCAAAGTGAACACCTACAACTCCTGCACTGTTTATCGTTATCGCCTCTGCAACGGCATCAGCAGCTTGACGCATAACACTGACATCATCGGTAATTAACGTCGGTAGAAAAGCCGTAGTGCCAAATTTAGCATGAGCTTGGCCAATGGCTTCAATGCCTCGTAAGCTCGGAGAGGCATTAAATAACACCCCACCACCGCCATTAACTTGTACGTCAATAAAGCCTGGTGCAATAAGGCCGCTTACGCGTGACTCGCTGGCCCCCTGCACCGTATCAAACGCCAATATATGGCCGTCTTCAAACGTGATAGGCAAGTCAGTATGGAATCGAGTTCCGTCAAACACGCGATCTGCAATTATCGTCTGCTTCATTTTATTCTCGCTTACTCAAATATGGCGCCATTGAATTGTTTTCTATCTGCTATACATGCCCGCGCTTAAGCCTTCGCATCTTGCTGCTGAGCATAAAAGGCTGCGCCCCACTCTGGCGGCTGCAGTGTGGGTGAAAGTCTACCTAATACATCTTCGTCTAACCAAGCTGCTAATGGTTCAGCTAATCCACCAATCATAGAAAATCGAGGCGGATTTAACTCAAATAACTTTCTAGCTAGTTCGCTTATATAGCCTGCGCCTTCACGCACTATGTCCAGAGCGACGCCATCATTTTGCGCCGCACATTCAAACACGATTCTAGCAAGCTTGGCGTAGGTACTTGATGACTGCCCAGCGAGGTTTTCAACAATGCCTAATGCACTATTAACCTCAAAGTATTCATAGAGTCGCTGACTTAATAAGGTTTTCTCACCAAAGCCATCTAAATCTAATAACGCGCTTTCACTCGCCTTAAGCCCCAGCCAAGCGCCACTTCCCTTATCACCTAAGGCAAAGCCGTGGCCGCCTAAAAACAGCTCTTTATCTGCTACGCGAGCGTAACCACAAGAGCCTGTACCTGTGATAATAACCGCGCCATCTAGGCCTTGATGTGCACCAATACAGGCTGTGTGTAAGTCGGTAGTCAAATACATACTGGCAAACGGATGCTGCCAAGTGGCGATATCTTGATACAGCCTAGGCACATTCACTCCGGCTAATCCAAGGCCTGCGATTAAACGCTTGCTATCGGCGGGAGTCAGACCCGCATCAGCCAATGCCAGTTGGCTAGACTCTTCAATGGATTGAAATGTTTGAGCTAAACCATGAAGGGGATTGGCGCGCCCTGCGACACCCGTACCGAGAACTCGATAGTCACGAGTGTAAATTGTTGCACGGCACTTACTACCACCACCGTCGATTCCTATGTATAGGGACTCTTCTTTCGTCTGGCTCATGCCCATGACAGACCTCTTTATTGTTCTCATTCTTTTAGTGCAGAATGGATCTAGGTTTTATATACGCGAATTGCGAATAAAGCCCACCAAGTTAACCTCATGTTACAACAACAATGACAGCGTTGTCATTTGTTTTTTAAACTTGCTCACAAAAACCAAAAAAACGCAGCAACGCCTTAGCACTGCTACGTTCAAGCTTAGTTAATACTTACATTTACAACCAACACACCTGTTAAGTAATTGTTACCTAACAATTAGAGCGCGCCCTTTACGCTTACCGTCAGCTGCAATAACACGCACCTCAACTGGCGCGGTAACTGCTACACCATCTGAATATGCCTGCCATTGTCCTGTTGCATCACGATATTCAATACTAAGACCTGGAAAAATCACATTGGCAAACAATTTTCCATCTTTGATGACAGCACCAGCTGTAGGAACTCGATAGGCGATATCTGCTTTATCTAGCTTAAGAAGTTCTTTAGCACCTAAGGTGTTTGCCACACGGTGCCAATCATCAGCCTGAGCTTGACGCATCTCTTTAGTAAAGAAGCCACTTTGTTGATTATAAACCGCGCCTTGGTATTGATAAGGTACTTCCCACTGTGGCTTATGCCATGCACGCTCAGCGAGCATCATTACTCGAGGAAACATCATGTATTCAGCAACATCATCACTGCGCACGGTTTCGCTCCATAGCTGACCTTGAATACCCGTAAATTGCATTGAGGCTTTTAATGGTCCGCTAATGATGTTACCCGCCTCATCTTTTTTAAGCGTATCATCGGCTTCAAAAGGCAAGTTTTCGATGTCAGTCCATTGCTCTGCATTGGCTGGCAAGTTACCCGGCATAAAGCTATGTATTTTCTGTGAGTTGGTATTACGACTCGCCCAGTAATAGCCGTGCTCTTTAGGGTCGGCCTCATACGGGAAGTCAAAATATAAGACTTCAGGCTGACCTAACACAGCCTGCCAACCAAGATTAGCCTGGGTGTGAGCGCGTTGATGACCGCCATGAGCGACTACGTCCCAAATATTTGATTGGACTTGTTTGGGCATGTTTTCAGGGCGTGTATGGCTCATACCATCACTCCAGCCGGCAGCCTCTATACCTTTGTCAGCAAGTAACTTAGCCGTTCTTTCGATAAAGTAAGCACCGAGCTCTTCCATGCTAGTTACGCCTTTATCATTGTTAGCAATAAAGGCCTTACATGCTGGAGACGCTAACCAAGCACCTGCCGTTTCATCGGCACCTATGTGATAAAGGTTAAGCGGCACACCCGCTTGTTTGTGCATAGCAGCGATTTCATCAATGACTTTATTAATAAAGGTAAAGGTCGATTCCATACACACATTCAAGGTGTTGTCGTTGTAGTACTGTATTGATGAATAAACCGTTTTATCTTCGCTGTCGGACAATAGATATTGTTTTGCAGCTTCGGCTTTATCTGCAGCCATCAAAGTGCGATACCTTGCTTCCATTGACTTAATCGCTGCGCGTGAGTGACCCGGCATATCCATCGATGGGATCACTTGGATTTGTCTTGCGTTAGCGTATTTTAGAATTTCAATGTAATCGGCTTTGCTATAGTAGCCATTCACTTTAGCATCGCTAAAGGGGCCGCTGCCCAGCTGAGGCAATAAACAGCTATCTTCATTGAGATCATGACAACGCTTACTGCCAACCTCTGTTAGCTCAGGAAGATCTGCAATCTCTAAACGCCAACCTTCATCATCGGCCATGTGCAGGTGCAGCTTGTTAAGCTTGTATGCTGCCATTTGATCTAGCAGGTCTAAAATCAACTGTTTGCTATGGAAGTTACGCGAGACATCGATATGCATGCCGCGAAAATCGTAACGTGGTGAGTCTTCCACCAGCATTGGGTTAACCTCTAACGTATTGGCATCGACAAGAGATGCCAATGAGGCAAGACCATATGAGAAGCCCGCGTCATCGGCGGCAGAAATACTGATCATCTCAGGAGAAATATCCAAACGATATTGTCCTGTAGTCGCTGCTGAGGTTAATGGCAATAGCACGGTCTTGAGCCCTTTATCACTTTGACTCACACCAATTCGCGCTAATCTTTGTAGCGCAGCATCAACCGCAGCTAAGCTGACGTCATTGAGCTCGACATTTAACCCAGATTGCAGCGAAACAGGCTGACTCGCGGCTTTAATTTCAACCTTAACGGGTGTTGGTAAAATACTGTTTTCAGCCAAGGCCACGTTATTAGGCATAGCTAAGTTATTGCGATACAACACTCCTGTTGTAGCCCATTCTAGCTTGTCGATTTCACGGCGTTTATATTGGGTTTCGCTATTACTAAAGGCACTGACATAGGGACGCACCTCCATGCCTGTTTCAGGATCAACCGTGACTTGTGTACTACGAATAATGACGGGTTCAAGGCCTTCAGCAACGATATAGTAATTTGGCATGGCATCAATTTCAGAAAGTTGCCACAGCTCGCCTCTAAACTGGATGGTTTTAGTTTCGCCGAGTGTAAGCCCTTTAAAGCCTGCAGCGGGTGTTATCTTGTGTAGATCGCCTTGCACTCGCGTAATATCAAACTCATCGCCAACGATGCTTTGAATCGGACGCATCTGAGAGAAATAGATAGACCAGTCTTTATTGCTGATATCCATTTGGGAAGTGAGCGCAATTTCGGCTAAGAAGCATCGTCCATCACTAACGTTTTTATCACAGTTATCATCGGGAACATTGGTTACAACGGTATATTGAACATCGAGGGTATCGGCAATGTTATTAAGAATTGATTGCGTCAAAACACCTTGATTGAAAGTTTGCGGGCTGGATGCCTTTGAACTTGCTGGGGCTTCATTTGGGTTAGAGCAAGCACTTGCCGCTAGTGCCAATGCTATTGCGGCGACTACCACGTTAATTTTCATTACTTTCCTCGTTATCAATATTCTTATATCAAAGGTGAAATAATTTAATTTATTTTGATTTATTTGGATTTATTTGGATTTAGTCTCGCCACTTCCTCCCCTTTAGAAGTAAGCGAACCCCTATACCAACCTACGCGTCTCTTCCATTGTGCCAGATAAAAAAATGGCCGAGTACTCATAAAGCACTCGGCCCATACTAGTTTCTGGGGAGAGACTATATAGGAGTAACAAACATCATGTTTGCCAAAACATGAAGTAGGAGACCTCATCCTCTTCATGTAGACCTTACAAACAACCTGTCACACAAGCAGATGACAACGCTGTCATTTAAATATACACAAAAGTGTACAAAACAACTACATTTATTTGACACTTGAGCCCTGAATCACTGTTAGCAATTAAAAATATCTAATAAAGCTTCTTTTAAACATGTAGTTAAGAAATCCCCCCGGTTAAAGCGATCTCCCCCCTGAGGATTAAAAAGCACTCAATGCGAGTAACGTTAACCCCATTTCATTCCTCTATTGCCAGTATCACTCGAAGACAACAAATTGCTTAGCTGTTTAAGGTCAATTATTGACAGCGCTGTCACTTATTAGTATACCTATCGTTAACAAGTAACACACATGAGTGTTGCCCTACTTTAGGCTAAATAATATTTAACGACGCAATATTTACAAAGCTGTATTTATTGAAGCTGTATTTATAGAGCCTGTATTTACAAAGCTGTATTTATCGAGCCTGTATTTACAAAGCTATATTTATTGAAGCTGTATTTATCGAGCCAGTATATACAAAGCTGTATTTATTGAAGCTGTATTTACGAAGCTGTACTCACAGCTATTTATGCCACAGTCTAAATGGCTGTACCAAAGGACTCAGTAGAATGAACAATAATATCGTCCCTCTTAATTCTGACCATCACCTTAACTTGCTCATTAGCGAGTCACAAGATTACAGCCGTTTTGCCGATCAAAACCTGATACCAGTGGTTTTTCATGAGCTTCATCATTTGGCGATAGAGTTTCCGCTAGTATTTGTAAAAAATAGCGAAACAGGCCAATTTATTCCCGTCGCTATGATGGGGATTAAAGATAGCCTCAATCTGTACTGCCAAAATAGTAACTGGCCCGCAGCAGTTAAACCTCGTGGTTTTAATAATGCACCACTGTCTTTAGTCAAACCCAACCAAGACAGTGATAATGTTCTCGTCTGTATTGATACTAGCAGCCCTTTAGTTACCGAGTCTGATGACAGTGCTCAGCGGGTATTTAACGACGACAAAGAGCAAAGTGAATACCTAAAAAAGCGTACTCAAGCATTGCTCGAAATAGCCGCCTTTAATGAACAAACAAACAATATCTGTCAGTTGCTCGCCGCAAAAGGGTTATTTAGCGTAAAGCAGCTAACAATAAAGCTTGCGCAAAGTGAGCAACCTATCAATATTGATGGTGTCTATGTCGTTGATGAACAGACTTTAAACCAGCTGAGTAATGATGAATTTTTATCACTAAAAGATAATGGATTACTACCGCTTATCTACGCCCATCTGCTATCACTGCAGCAGATCCCTCGCCTTATCGAAAAACAAAATCAGTACGACTTAACTCATTAGTTAATGTGAGAGTTCAGCCGTAAAGCATCTTTGTGGTTGCTACGGCTGATAGTTCGCAAATGCCAAAGGTAGACCAAATGATCGCTACGACTCCTCCAAAAAAGATAATTATTATAGGTGGAGGCACCGCCGGTTGGATGAGCGCAAGTCTTTTGCATCATGCTTGGGGCAGTGCTGGCTGTAACATTACCGTTATCGATTCTGCCGAAATTGCAAAGATTGGTGTAGGAGAAGGCTCCACTCCAGCATTAAAACGTTTTTTTGAAACCCTAGAAATAGCAGAATCTGAATGGATGCCCAGATGTAATGCCACTTACAAATGTGGTATTAGCTTCCCTAACTGGCTGTCTAACATTGAACACAATAGCTACTTTCATCCGTTTTATTCTGATATTGATACCAAAACAGGTCAGGCGTTTATCCATAACACTGACCTAAAGCGTCAAGGTTTTGCGGTCGATGCACATCCTGATAATTACTGGTTACAAAGCTTTTTAGCAAAAGAAAACCGCAGTCCAAACACCGATATAGCGCTCAATGGCACTATGGAATATGGCTATCATTTTGATTCTGCATTATTAGGTGAATATCTAAAAGAGCGCGCAATAAAACTAGGGGTAAAGCATGTCTCAGATACAGTCGAACATATTGAAACTGATGAAAAAAATAATATAAAGCAGCTTCTCACTCAGTCCGGTGAAAGACTTACCAGCGAGCTATTTGTTGATTGCACAGGTTTTAGCGCTTTATTAATTGGTAAAACCCTAAAAACATCATTTAAAGACTATTCAGACAGTTTGCTCAACGATAGCGCAATCGCGATCCCATCGAATATCAATAACTGTGAGCCTATGCCACCTTTCACTGAGTCCGCGGCTTTAAGTGCAGGTTGGGCATGGAAGATCCCCTTAAGTAGCCGTTATGGTAATGGTTATGTATATTCCTCAAAGTATATTGATAGCAACACAGCTGAAGCAGAATTGAGGGCACATATTGGCAATGACTGTGAAGGTATGCCTGCCAAGCATTTATCTATGCGACTCGGAAGAGTTGAAAAACATTGGCATAAAAATGTGCTAGCGGTGGGCCTTTCTCAAGGCTTTATCGAGCCTCTTGAGGCCACAGCCTTAATGGCAGTGCAATATACGCTAGAAGAGTTTATTCGCAGCTATGCAAGAGCTGAGTTAAGCCAGCAAAACCTATTTAACAGCAAGATTAATGCGATGTTTGATGCCATTAAAGACTACATTCAGGCACATTATTTTTTAAATACTCGCACCGATAGCCAATATTGGCTTGATGCACGAAACCTGCAAACCTGCTCTGACAAGCTAAAGCAAATCATAGCGGTTTGGGATTCACCTGATGGCGATCTAGAGACAGTGCTACAAGCGACACAAAGCCATACGGCCTACCTGACTCCGAGTTGGTACTGCCTGTTAGCCGGGAAAGAACGTTTTAACCCACAAAACACCAACAAGCTGGCAAGCGATAAAGCGGTTAAACTTGATAATATTATCAAATACTTTAATACCGTCACACAGCACTTTCCGTCACATCAGCAGCAGCTCCAATCCCTTTACGGTAAAGAGTGGAGAGGTTCTAATCCGTACTCTTAGTACGTTATCCCTGGATGTTATCCCTAGATATTATCCCTGAGTACTATTCCTCTGAGTACTATTCCCAGGTGCACGATTCTTAGATGCTCTCCGTAAGCGCTATTTGAGCATCGCTAGACGCTACACCCTTTGTAGACCATAGCGCTTAATTTTTTCAAGTAGCTCTCGGTGTTCTGGCAGAGCGGTAATTAACTGAGCTGAAACCTCATCTAGCCTTTGCTGATAGGCGCTGTTATTCAGTTCGCTTTTATCCTGATTAACCTCAGTGGTATAGTGCATGCCATAAAGCACATAGAGGTAGTTTTCTAAATCGAAAACCTCAAATTTACTAAAGAAGTCTTCTCTATTAGGTACAAAATCTTGCCAAAGGGCCAAGCGACTTTTAAGCGTATCAGACATTGTTGCGGGGCAACGATTATCAATCCAAAACTGAGAGTCGGCTCTATCTGACAAGCAATAATGCAACTTGATAAAATCAACCACTCGCTCCCAGGCATACTCCATTACATGGTTAAAACGCTGTTTCAGAACAGGTAATTGTTCTGTCGAGGTAGGAAAACGACTCGCTAACAAACCTGCTGCAAAGTCAGTTAATAAGATTGATGTGGCCTCAAGGGGCTCTAAGAAACCCTGCGCTAAACCCAATGCTACGCAGTTTTTCTCCCACGAGCGCTCACGGTAGCCGACCGTCATAGGAATAACTCTGTGCTGATGCTCAGAAAGCTTTCCACCTAAATACTTGTCCAGTTTGCTCACCGCAGTCGCATCATCCATGTATTTAGAACAGTAAACAAAGCCCACTCCACGTCGGTTGCTTAATGCAATATCCCAAATCCAACCGGCTTGATGCGCCGTAGAAACGGTGAAGGGAGGAATAATATCGTCACTTGCGGTAGCGACTTGAACCACAACAGCTTTATCGACAAACAACTCCTCAGCCTTACTGATAAACGGCACCTTTAATGAACCGTCAATTAACAATGAAGCGAAGCCTGAACAGTCGATATAAAAGTCAAAATCAAGCGTACCACTGGTATCTGTCACTAAAGACTTGATTTCACCCTCTTCACCTAATACGACCTGTTTTACGTTCGCACGAATATGTTCGACTCCAAAGCGCTCTGTTGCATTTTCTCCTAACAGCTCAGCAAACTTTGCCGCATTAAGGTGATAGGCATACCCCAAACGACCACTGTACTCTGGATCTGTGATCGCTTTAGGGGCTTTATATGCCTCGCAAACTGCGTGTTGAGGCGATATAGTTCCTGCGTAAGCGCGATCTTTTTTAGACAACCATTGAGCCGTTAACGCTTCTCCCATTGCCGCAGGCATATCAAAGAGGTGATGATAAAAGTTTTCCTCACCATGGCTGTTTTTATCAAGCCAATTAACAAACTTTATTGATTGCTTGAAAGTCACATCACAGCGACGAATAAACTCTGCCTCACTGATCCCAAAACTGTTAAGCGATTGACGAATAGCAGGGACAGTGCCCTCACCGACCCCTATAGTAGGAATATCAGGAGACTCGATTAAAGTTACCGATAAGTGCTGATTGCTTAGCGCAGCCTTACCTAAGTGATTCGCAGCCAGCCAACCTGCTGTGCCGCCACCTACGATAGCAATTCTTTTAATATCCATAGACCCTCTCAATATTCTTGAGTCAAAAAGACCAATACCAAACTAGCACACACTAAGTATTTAATATTTGGCATTTAGCATTTAGTTCTTAGCACTCCAATAAAAAATGCTAATTATCAGATTGTTATTTAATAAAAAACCCAGCAAATGCTGGGCTTTTTGATGACGACTATATTGTATTGATTAGAAGCGCAATGCTACGCCAACTTTGTAACGTGCTTCGCCCTCAAAGCTCCACACTGGGTAGTCAGCTTTAAACTCTGGGATAACCTCTGCATCAAGCGGGGCTACACCCGTTTGAACGCTATCTTCTTCCAAAATATTAACCGCTTCGAACGTCACGTCCATCCACTCTGTTACGCTGTATGATGCACTCAAATCAAGTGTCCCATATGCTTCGTGCTGGCGGTTACCGTAGAAACCTGGCAGCTCACGCATCATGTACTCACTACGCCAGTTATAGGCTACACGTGCAGATAACGCATCCATCTCATAAAAGCCAACCAAGTTAACAGTGTGCTTAGATGAATCAGAGAACACACCCACTTGATCTGGATAGTTTTCTGATGGAGAGCTCGCATCAGCGAAGGTATAGTTAGCCGAGTAACCTAGACCATTATCGAAAGAGTCTTGAAGCTGTAGTTCAACACCTTCAATTCGACCACCATCGGCGTTGTATTTCTCACTCACTGTCCAGCAGTCAAATACGCCTTCACCACAAGCACTTGGGTTACCATTATTTTCCCAATCAGCTTTTACATCATTATCGTCAATACCAATCTGTTGTTTAAGCTTCTGTTTAGTAGAGACAAATGAGTTTACGTCTTTAATAAAGTAGGTAATCGCCGCAAGCCCTTCGCCACCGAAATACCACTCAAGGCTCACGTCAGCCTGCGTCGCTTTAAATGGGTCAAGTGAAACAGAGCCAATGTTTAACTTTTCGTTATGCGGCGTACCATCGTTTAAACCTGGTAAGGTCGATGTCGCAAACAACTCAGAGTAATTAGGACGAGACATCACCTGCGCGGCGGTTGTACGTAAAATCAAATCTGAAGTTAAATCAAAGGCAATATTAATGCTTGGTAACACGTCGCTGTAGCTGGCTTTATCAGTACTTAAATTATCAGCAAACTGGCCGGTATCGCTCAATGCATAATAATCTGACCTCACATCACTAGATACATAGCGTAGACCGACGTTACCGCGAATACCTTCAGACTGGAATGTTGCCATGGCGTACATAGCGAAATTTTTCTCATTCAGCGTTCCATAACCTGACTTATCACGCTCAAAACCTGTAATAGCGGCATTCGCATCGTTGATCATTGCGTCAAAGTTAGGTTTTGGCAGAGTAAAGCCTGCACCTGATGAAATTGTACCGTTGTAATAATATGATGGATCACGCACTGCAATGTCACCAACAGTTGCGATATCAGTTTGCTGAGTTACGTCATGATCAGCATAACGAACGCCCGTCTTAAATGAGGTAATTGCACCTAACTCAACAGGGATCGTGAAGTTTAAATCTGCATAGGTTTCTTCGTCACTGTTTGGCTGCTTCTTCAATGCCCAAGCAGATGTTGACAGGTCGCCATTGAAATCACCTGCATCAAAGTCTTGCTTAGCGATATCGATGTCAATAATCTTACCGGTGGCATCATAACGACCAGCAAAGTCACCCGGTTGGCCAATTGAGCCACCGTAGTTAGAGGTTAAGCTGGTACCACCATCTGATTTAGTGTTACCCACACGGCCATCAACAGTAAAGTTTTCAGCTTCATAGTTAAAATCAAAATCAAGCGTGTCAGATGTCATTTTTGCTTTACGTGCCCACGTTTGGGCCCAAGCAAATCCACCTTCACCAGTATGAGTAATATCAGTACAAACGCCTGCGGCATTGACTTGATTACAGGTATTCACGCCTTGCTGAGTCGGGAATAGGAAGATAGAGGTATTGGCGTTATTGGCTTTCATCTCTAAGCCGGTATAAGTCAGACCAAACTCTAGCGCATCGGTTGGACGATACTGTGCAGCCACATTGATAGCGGTACGTTTACGGTCTTGCTGGAAAGTAGATGGGACTATTTCACCCCAACCAAGCAGTGTTTCAATACCGTTACGCTGGTAGTCAGTTTCAGAACCTGCTGCTGAGACTAAAACACCAAAGTTTTCATCATCATTTTTCCAGCTATAAAGACCAGAAAGCTCAGGGTCGATACTTTCTGAAATCGTACCATAATCGCCTTTTGCGCTAACAAAAACGGTGTTTGCATCTAAATCCAGTGGTTTACGAGTCTTAACGATTACCGTACCACCAATACCACCTTCAGGAAGGTCTGCTTGAGATGACTTGTAAACCTCAATGCCACTCACCATTTCAGGCGGTAGCAGTGAATAGTTAAAGCTGCGGTCGATAGCTTGCTGATCAAACCAACCTGTTGATGCAACAGCGTGGCCATTTAATAAAGTACGGGTCAATTGGCTTGATGCACCACGAATGGAAACCTGTTGGCCTTGGCCAAACTGACGGTTAACAGTAACACCCGGAATACGAGCGAGTGACTCACCCACATCACCATCGGGAAACTTACCAATATCTTCTGCGGTAATGGCATCAACAACAGAATCTGAAAATCTTTTTTCATTGATTGACGCTTTCATTGAAGCGCGCATGCCGCGAACTTCAATTTTTTCAATGTTTTCGTCTGCTGCAGCTTTCGCATCAGCCTCTGCTGCTATTGCAGAAACTGACATAGCGCCACTCATTAGCAGCGCGATATTTGTAGCTAGTACACTTTTCTTAAAGGTAGATGGTCGCATCTCGTTTCCCTTCCATAACTTATTATCTTTTTTTTATATCCATAACCATTCCAGAAGCGGAATGACAACGCTGTCATGTCTAGGGCAAACATTACACAATTATTAACAGTCGCGCCACAACAAAATAACCACCGAGCTCATTATAATTGTATAAAATAACAATGACCGATATTGCACGACTTAATAGTCATTAAAATACATATAGTTAAATCACAGAAAGCATTGTGACTAATAAGTGATTTTTTTTTAATCCGAGTAAAAAAACATAAAAGTTGCCTGCTTATCATTGCTAATTTGGATAAAACTTCGCACTATACCGCTAAATTTACGGGCAAATGGCACCATCTCAGCGCCAATTGTTAATCTTGTGTTACCATGGTTTGGCAACGCAGAATGTGTAACGAAGAGAATCTCGCTTAATGAAAGTCACCATAAATGATGTCGCTAAACATGCAGGCGTATCGATAAAAACCGTGTCACGGGTTACCAATAATGAGCCTTCGGTAAAGCAAGAGACTATCGACAAAGTGAATACCGCGATTGCAGAACTTAATTACCAGCCCAACTTGGCTGCGCGAAATCTGGCTGGAACAAAGTCATATGTAATTGGTTTTATTTATGATAACCCTAATGCTTATTACATCATCGATATGCAAAATGGCATTCTTTCTGCTTGCAAAGATTTGGGTTACGAGCTGCTCATTCACCCTTGCAACTCTAAATCAAAAAATATTTGTGAAGAGCTGACTAAATTAGTTAAGCACAACCGTTTATCCGGTTTGGTGCTAACCCCGCCGTTATCTGAAGATCCTATTATCTTAGCTGAGCTAGACAAAATCGATGCTAGCTATGTGCGCATTATCGCAGGGGATAAAGTCAAAGCAGACACAGGCTTAGCCGTTATGGTTAACGATAGATCCGGTGCAATTTCCATTACTCAGCATCTGATTGATCTTGGCCATAAAGATATCGCATTCTTAAGCGGTGATCATGAGCATGAGTCGACCAAAGAACGTTTAGCCGGATTTAAGCAGGCATTGAAAGATAACCATATCTCACTCAATGAAAGCTATATCATAGATGGCAAGTATTCATTTGAGTCTGGTGTTGAAGGAGCCAAAGTCTTACTTAAGAAACAGGTGAGACCGACAGCTATTGTAGCTTGTAATGATGAGATCGCCGCAGGTGCATTATTTGCAGCAAGACTCGAAGGTGTAGATATTCCGTCAGACATATCTATTGTAGGGTTTGAGGATAGTCCTTTTTCACGTCAGACTTGGCCTAAGCTAACCACAGTGCATCAACCCAATGAAGAGATCGCACATATTGCGACAGAGTTACTCATCGCTAAACGCCGAGAACAAAAGTCTGATGTAGCTAAAATCTTCCAGCCAGAGCCTGTCATCAGAGACTCATCAGCCAAGCCACGAATTTAATGTCGGCTATGTTCAACTAAACTCTGTAGCTGCTTTTTCGCATTATTTGTACAATCAGATAATGCGAAAAAGTCGTTAACGCTTATACCGCTTCTTCGTTCTCTTCACCGGTACGAATACGAATAACACGCTCAATATCTGTCACGAAAATTTTACCATCGCCAATCTTACCGGTTCGCGCCGTATCAACGATGACTTCTAAAGCCTGCTCAAGCAGTTCATCTTGAATCACTAGCTCAATTTTAACTTTTGGCAAAAAATCAACCATGTACTCAGCACCACGATAAAGCTCGGTATGCCCCTTCTGACGACCGAAGCCTTTTACTTCAGAAACAGTCATACCAGTAATACCTATATCAGCAAGTGATTCGCGCACATCATCTAACTTAAATGGTTTAATAATGGCTTCGACTTTTTTCATTGTAAAACTCCCTAAAAACTTGCTGAAAGGCTTAATTTGACTGCGCGGTAGCTTATCACGCAGTAGCAAAACTATGAAGTCTAAAGTGATTTATGGGTTAGCACAAAAGTAAACGCAGTCTTCATATAACCGAACAATATACCAATGCGCACTTAAATTCGTCATCAGTAGACTATACTTCGGCTGTACCCCACTTAATATTTACAGGATGTAAATATGCAACTCAAGGAAGAGTTAATATGTACTATAAATCAAGCGGATTCACTCTAGTTGAACTCATGGTGACTTTAGTTGTTGCCACCATCTTGACAGTAATTGCAGTGCCTTCTTTTAACTCTATATATGCAGGCGTGCGATCCGATTCTAATATTAGAAAAATTCAGCAGTCAATTCAGATGGCAAGAAACCATGCGGTTGCCTATGGTTCTAGGGTGACAGTCTGTCCGTTAACGGCGCATGCCTGTGGCAATGATTGGCAAGGTAATATCAGTATTTTTACTGATTCAGGCCAGTCTAATATTATTGATGGTAATGACAAAATTATTTATCAAATAGGTCCATTTAACTCAAAGGATTACATTAGTTACAATCGATCGGCAATTCGGTTTCAACCTGAAGGTCTCGCCTCTGGTACTAACGGCACATTAAAATACTGTCCAGACTCAGCAAACAGTGAATACTCGAGAGCTATCATTGTCAGTCAGTCGGGACGAATCCGCTTCTCAAAGAAAACGGATATCAGTTGTGACTAAAGGCTTGTAGAACCTTTGCTAATTAATACAGTTAATGTCTTCTCGCATAAAGTCAAAAAAGTCTTTCGAGCCAATATATTGGCATGTAAAGTGGCGGATTTGGTTACTGAAAATACATCGAAAGTGTAATATACTGATGGCGTTATTAGGCAAAGGAAATCGCCATGAGAAAGTACAAAAATACAATAAAAGCTTTCACTCTTGTTGAGCTAATGGTGACGTTAGCCGTTGCAACCATATTGATCAGTATTGCCGTCCCTTCCTTTACAGCTATGTACGAAGCTTCTCGTAGCGACTCAAGCATTAGAAATATTCAGCAATCTTTAACCGTCGCTCGAAGCCATGCTATTAGTTACGGCGCTATCGTTACCGTCTGTCCATTATCAGGTACAAGTTGTGGCACAAACTGGCAAGGTGGCTATAGTATTTTTATCGATAACGGCACTATTGGTACGATTGATAGTACTAATGGTGTGAAAGATCAGGTTATTCGAGAGGTCGATGCATTCAACTCTAATGACTTTGTTAGCTATAACTTAAGCTCTATCAGCTTTAACCCCGAAGGGATGTTGACAGGAATTTCATCAGGCGGTACTAGACAAATTATTTATTGCCCTTCTAGTAAAAGCAACGAGAATGCGAAAGCGGTCGATATTATGTCATCAGGAAAGCTGCGTACTTCTTCTGCCACTGGCTTAACTTGCAGCTAATTGCTATCTTTAGCTGCCACAATAGAATAAAAGTAGCAGCTAAATGGCAACAGCAATACACTCCTTTTGATGTTTAAATATATCAAGAGGTAAGTTCATTAAAGGTTATTAGGTTGCAAGTTGAAAGCCACTGCGATGACTTCCCCCCTCTTTTACCTAGAAATGTTTATCTAGGTGTAACTTTATCCAACGCGTTAGCTTCAGCACTCTTGAAAGGCTCATCAAGTAAAACACACTCAAAGACATCTTTAATATAAGGTCTATTACTGCGACCATCATTTGGAACTTTACGAGCAGATAAACGGTTCATGTTGCGTTGAAAGCGATTAACCTCCCAACGATAAAACACTACTTTCTTACTCACAGATGTTTCTACAAAACACTTATATTCTGCTTTTTCTACTGGCTGGTCCTGTGCAACTGCAGCCGCAGAAAAAGACAATATAGGAAATAGAAGCCATTTCATTACCAACACGCCTTAGGAGTTTTTGCTCCAGTTTCAGTGATTTTTATTGTCGCGCATTCGCTGTCTCTTTTAGCTTGTCCAGCCAATGCTGTCGCCGTCAAAGTAAAGCTACCCGTTCCGGTTGAGCTACTCAGGCTGTAATCACCACTTTCACTCACATATGGGCTTTTATCAAAGCCCAGATTGGTCATGTCTGTTGTATAAACACGATTATCTAAATAAAACTGCTCCTGTCTATTTGCCGCCTCAACAAGTAGCGATAAACCATCAGCTCTAACACCTTTTGCCACATACTCTACATATGATGGATAAGCGATTGATGCCAAAATGCCGATAATTGCGACCGTAATCATTAACTCAATTAAGGTAAAACCTTTATGTTTCAACATCTATCTAACCTACTCGTCTACATGATAATAAATTCGGTTTACCCCTAATGCGCCACCAACACACTTATTGTCACCAGGTGCACAAGGAGGAGGCGGTGGGCAATCTATACTACCTGCAGGGCAATCTTTAAGCTCCATTTTATCTCCTGCTGCACCGATACCAATAAGGTACATGTAGCTGTCATCTGAACCATTTGGTGGCACAACTAGCTGCGGGGTATCGGGTACTCTCTCACCCATTTCTAAATACTCATGAGTATATGAGCGGATCCCGCGGTGAAGATCAAATCCATATAGACGACCAACGCCGCTAACTAAACATTGGTTAGCATCTGAGGCTTGGCCTGGCACATAAGAAGTGAAGAACACCCGCCCTTCGATAATTGTTGCCGCAGCTAAACTCTTTTCTCCCACGCCGCCAAAGCTATAGTACCAACCGAGTGTCTTGCCAAACTCGATATTTTCGGTATCTGTTGCCG
This sequence comes from Shewanella sp. 125m-1, assembly GCF_052977065.1. Lineage (NCBI taxonomy): Bacteria > Pseudomonadati > Pseudomonadota > Gammaproteobacteria > Alteromonadales > Shewanellaceae > Shewanella > Shewanella sp. 125m-1. The sequence continues at coordinate 134,442 of NZ_JBRILT010000001.1, read as the reverse complement.
GGGAGCCTGAAGTCACATCGTAGAGGTTATTAAAGCTAATTGGACTTGGGATAGTATTATCACCCGATCCGGTAAACGAGCGAGTAACTACATTACGATCTTGCAAGGTAAAGAAGTAATCATTTCGCTTTACATCCAAAGGGTGTGGGCGATGGCCCGAGCCAATCACCACCGCATCATATGGCACACTTTGATACGTTGTAGTGCTGCTTGTTTGCCCTCCAACAGTGACATCAACTTCGGCAATATTAGTAAACACCGTTTGGGCTACTGCAGGCTCAACGAAAAAACGTCTATCACTGGTGACGGAATTCCCGCCTAAATCTGCAAATTTAAATGCTGTCCATGGTTTATTAGAATCCTTAGGATTAGCGCTTGGTAAGTCTATACGCCATACATTCGCACCTGTATCTGATGCATAGATGCGGTCAGTTAACTTATCACCATTACTGTCTAATATAGCTACCGCATTAGGAATACTGTCTGTTATACCAGGTATCTGAGTGATATTAGCACCGCTATTTGGACCAAACGAATGCACTAACGCCCCCGTTTCGGCATCCAATATAAATACTCCACGACCTTGAGAATCGTTCGTGCCAACGGCTGCACTATCTTTAGTTGCTGGTGAATAACCTGCACCAAAAATCAATACCGGTTTTGCTTTAGAGTATTCAGTATTGCCTGCTGGCCAGCCCGGAATGTAAGTCACAACAGGTTCAGACCAAGTTTGCCCAAGTTCAGCCATTCCGGGATCATTAGCACTGACCTTCCAAAGCTTTTTAGGGCTATCTGGGTTGGAAATATCTAACGCATAATAGGACTTGCCACCACGTCTCATTCCTGCAAATAGCCAAGCTTTTTCTACTTCACCAGAGCTTTTGGTTTTCACAAATGACACTGTTGAACTATCAAAGCCATACACTGAATGCAATCCAGTTGGGACATTGGCTCTTAACTCTCTGATATTGGGTAACAGCTCATAGGGCATAAATGACCAAGTTTCTGAGACGGTGTTACCCTCATCTTTAAACATGTGCAGGAAGCCGTGGTTAGTCCCTAATACAATCCGAATATCAGGATTGCCTTCAGTACCAAAGTTAATCGCTAACGGCTTAGAATGCAGCGGGTCTCCAAACACATCTTCTCGAATATCAGATGTCGAATTATCATTATCGTCATCATCGGTGTCTTTACCCTTTACCCAATCAATGTAGCTAGATATTTGCGACTTATCTATGCCCATATAGGCTGCCAATGCTGTTTCACTGCCCGCTTTGGCTACCGCATTACTTCGGCTGAATGCAGACAGGCTCCCATTGTTACCAAAATCACCATAAATAGTTCGGTCACTGGTACTTGTAGTTTGTAACTCATGTAACACGCCGCCGGTACGCACATCGTTACCGTCACCACCACCGCTTGCTGCAGAGCAAACTGAATTAGGCGTCCAATACGAACAAGCTGAATCCTTTAGGTTACCGTCATCACCAATAGCATTTGCACCATTTTTATCGACAATATCACCATTACCCGTCACCTTAAATTTCTTGATATTGCCAAGCCATCGCGGCCCTTTATTCGGCAAGAACATTGCGTAGTAAACAGAATCGAAGGTTTGTGTTCTATCGAAGTTATTGCTGGCAATGGAAGGAGAGGTGAAACTGGCATTAACTTCTAGGATCTGAGAGAAAACCTCTTGTAAAGCGGATTGCAGTGCCGATGCATCTTTAGCCGCAAAATACTTACCGCCACCTAATTCTGCCGTTTTCTTCAAAATAGGCGCAGCGCTGTTAGCCCCATCACTGAAGCCAATAGTAAAAGTGGAGACATGCTGGTCACCATCCATTGACGTATTAACGTCTTTACGGTTCATAATACTCGCCAGTGCAGGCAAATAACTGCCTCCTTCACGATCTGATGAACGGTAACCATTCATACGGCTAACATAATAATCAGCATTGGTATCGTTTGTCGGAGAGCCATCCGTAATGTAAACAACATAGGCATTACTAGAGCATTGCATCGCGTTAAATGGCGACTCATAGATACCATTTTTTTCTACTGAGGTATCCCTATCAGGCGTTAAGCCAGAAGCTTGCAAGCCGTATTTAACTGATAAACCAGCAAAATAGCGGTAAGATTCATATAAGGTTTCACAAAGTGGTGTCCAAGTATCAGCACCAAGATCGTTAATAGTATTAATCAAAGACACTTTATCGGCTGGATTAAGACGCTTTATCCCTGAGATCACGCGCCCACCATTTTGGTCACTGTAATAGTTTCCGTTAAATACCGCTAAACCAAAATCTACGCCAGGCGTTGCAACAACCGTATCTTCCATTACCCGTTTGGCAATATCTAAACGCGACTCCCACCCCTTACTTTTAGTCGAGTTATACCAATTAACGTAACGCTCAGTATAAAAAGTCACTGACTTACCGGTACCAAATTTTGTCAATTTTGCAGTTTCAACTGAAGAGTCAATATCAGATGAATTTGAATTTTTATTAACATAGGTATACAAAACCGGACTTTCTTTAGAGCCTAAGCTATCAACCGGAAATCCTTTATCGATCCCGCTAGCATTGCCGAAATACAGTTTGTCGCGATCTTCAAAGTCCTCAAAACAATCGAGCGTAGTGACGTTGCCATTTAAAGTATCAGGGAGCTCTGTCCACTCACCATTTTCACCGGTATAGCTATATTGGCGAACAAAACCAGTGAACATACCATAAGAACGTAAATACCTGCGCGATGACTGGCAGCCATTAACAGAGCCAAAGAAGTGATTAGGGCTGGTGAGCTCTGGAACCCCTATTCCACCTTTGCTGTAATAAATCTTGGTAGAGTTATCGACGGTTTCCCCTCTATCATAAAACTCCTCAGTATATTCATCCGTACTCATACTGCCTGAGTTATCAAAGATAATAAGAACTTGAGGGCGAGAACCTGAACGTGCAGACGATTCAAATACATATAGCTCGGTATCATCAGCATAACTCACACCAGAAACGACTGTCATTGCCATGGAAATAGATACAACAATGGACTTAAGACACTTGTTTATTTTCATCATTAATTCCCTGTTCCACCGAGAACTTCTTGTTCAATTCCAGTAACTAACGTTAATCGCCCCATATCGTTACGACCAAAGGTTGCTTCACTAGATATTTCCATTGGCACGCAATCAATCATCCCGGCTTGATTTGGGTGAAGCATTCTCATACAGTCGACATCTCCATCTGATAACGGCGTTAGTGTATTAGTCACATCAAATGTGCCATCAGCAATAACTGTAACGTTACTAATCTGCGCTAAATTCGTCCCCCGGTTATTGGCAATAACTCGGTCTTGCGCACCGCGAGCCACAGCAACGGCTTCTACCCGCTCAGAACCGGCGCCTGCCATTCGAATTGATTGCGTAGAGTTCACTGCTAACGCAACACCAATTACCGTCATAATCAGCAGTACAATTAGTGAAAAAAATAGCACGATCCCTTTCTGCTTTTGCATGATTAGCTTCCTACTAATATCGGGTTTTCAAGTACGATAGTTGTCGATAACACTCGTCGCCTAAAACCATCGTTTGCCGCGGCAATAGTCTTATCGCCGAGTACATAAGTTTGCTCATCGGTATAACTATTATCTTCTTCTACAGTGCGAACCAGTAGGTATAACCTAAGTGCGACTAATCGTTGATTAGGAGAACCATCCCAAATAGGAGAAGTGACATTTTGTGCTGGCATAAAACTATCGGCTGTTCTGTCACCATTCGTGTCGAAGCCATACATAACACGGAAGTCCTCAACCCCTTCTACCAGTTGCTCTAATGAGTTTGAACCAGTCATGCCACCAACACCGAGAACCCTCCGCATTAAAACCGGCACGCCATTACTCAATTGGATGAAATATATATGGTGCTGGTATTCCCAAAACCGTCCGTTATCTAGACTCGGGGGAGTTTGACTACCAGCAAAAATCACCGCTTCACTTGAATTAGTCCCCATGTAATACCGGTTGGCGTTAAAGGATGTGGTACTCGGCCCAATTAAGCGTTTTATTTGAAGTACATCGGTATTCGCTACCACAGTGCCTAAGCAGGCTATGGCCTCTCCACCCACTCCACTTTCGTAGCCCCAAATTTTTCTAAAGTTTGAAGATGTAACGCTCGCAGGAAAGCTGGCATTGTTTGGACCACCGCCAATACAATCACTGGCAGCGGCGATAGCTGGAGCGATAATACTGGTGCTTGACCCCACATTCAGATCAACACCTGTTAACTCAGCCATAAAGCCAGCTTGACTCACATCACGCTCAATTAATGCTAAAGCTATACGCCCATTTTCTTGTAACTGATTAAATTGGCTAGTGGTTGTGACATTGGAAGAAGACATGGCAAACATTGAGAATAAACCAGCGGTTAGAAATAAACTCACTAGCATAGCAACCATCAACTCAACTAATGAGAAGCCTTGTTGTGAATAAGCGTTAACTAACTTTTTCATATTTATATAATCACAGTTTCAAGTAGGTATATTCTGCGGCGATCACTTGCCACACCACACGCCTTGACAAACGAGGTACTATTTTCTGCGCCGTCATTGACTTCTCTGATCCCTCGCCAAGTAACCGCTATCGATACATTACCGTTCACGTTTGCATCTATGCACGCAGTTACATCATCTAATCCATCCATCAACAGCTTCCATTGATAGATATCCCACGCTAACGTCTCAGCATTTGAGCAGGTGACGACGGCGCCAACAGCAACATCACAAGACTTCCCAGGCTTGGTCAAAGTACCGGTATACTCTCCGCTATAAGCGGCCATCTGAGTGCGGTTTAAACGCAGTCTATTGACAATATCATTCGCTGAATAAGCGGCTAAGGTTTGCTGGAAGGACTCGAAACTACCACGCTTAGAAACCACGTGGAGATTGAAAACACCAATCAAGCCGACGGTTAAAATAACCAAAGCAACGAGCACTTCGATCAATGAAAGTCCTTTCTCCCTGGTTCCCATTCCGTCAATTCCTTTACGTTTGTCATATTGTTGACGTTAAAGATGTTACTTTAGCGTTTAAAAACGGCAACTTATAGTAATACAAAAACATACAGGTTAATAGTAAATTAGTCGAATGTTGAACTGTAGTGACTAAGTCATAAACATGATTAACAGTCAAAGTTAACCTGAATTTTGATCAAAAAAAAAGAGGCCTAGGCCTCTTTTTTATTTCAATTTGTATCTGAGTGTCGTTAGGTATTAACGAAGCTCGGCAGGTACAGCAAAAACGGTGTCTTCTAGACGTCCTTCGACTTCTGTCACCACACTTGGCGCCATATTAGCGATAGCATCAACAACTTGTTTAACCAATACTTCTGGGGCCGATGCTCCTGCGGTTACCGCTACGCGTTGAACACCATTGAACCAAGTTGCGTCAACATCATCAGCATTGTCGACTAAGAAAGCTTGCGTTCCTTTCTTCTGAGCTAATTCTCGCAGACGATTTGAATTGGAGCTGTTTTTCGAGCCGACCACAATAAACAACTCTACCTTTTCAGCCACATTACGCACAGCATCTTGACGATTTTGTGTCGCATAACAGATATCATCTTTGCGCGGGCCTTCAATCGAAGGATACTTCTTTTGCAGCGAAGCAATGACATCGGCCGTATCATCCATTGATAAGGTTGTTTGCGTGACAAAACATAAGTTCTCTGGATCGTTAACCACAAGCCGCGCGACATCTTCAGGCGACTCAACCAAATGAACACCACCTGCTGGGTTATCGTATTGCCCCATGGTGCCTTCCACTTCTGGATGGCCTGCATGGCCAATTAAGATACACTCAATGCCCTTGCGGCTGGCACGTGCAACCTGAAGATGAACTTTAGTGACCAGCGGACAAGTCGCATCAAATACTTTAAGACCACGCTTCTTGGCTTCAGAGCGAACCGCTTGAGACACACCATGAGCACTGAAGATCACGATGCTTTCATCAGGCACTTGGTCTAACTCTTCGACAAACACTGCACCGCGATCTTTTAAGTTCTGCACCACATAGCGATTATGGACCACTTCGTGGCGTACGTAGATTGGCGGAGAGAAAAGCTCTAACGCACGTTCTACAATGCTAATCGCGCGATCTACGCCAGCACAGAATCCTCGGGGATTGGCCAGAAGAATATTCATAATTACAGTACCTGTACCACTTCTAGTTCAAAGGTGAGCACTTGTCCCGCCAATGGATGGTTCAAATCGATTGTTACCGAGTCGCCCACCACATCTCTTACCATGCCAGGAATTTCACTGCCACCTGGGCCTGCAAAACTCACTATCACACCAGGCTCAAGCTTCATATCGGCAGGGAAACGGCTTTTATCCATATGATGTACAGCATCTGGATTTGATTCGCCAAATGTATCAGCGGCTTGCAATGTAAAGTTGTGCTTATCTCCCTCTTTGAGGTTGATAATCTCAGCTTCAAATGCCGGACTTAAGCTTTCATCACCGACATTAAATCGTGCAGGCTTGCCACTTGAACGTGTGCTTTCAGCGGTTGAACCATCTTCAAGCACTATATTCATATGACATAAAATTGAATGCATCTCAGACACTTAGTTACTCCTTTACGCCATCAGTTTTTTTATCATCTTTACCCGTAATAAATGAGTCTAAAATGATAAGTGCTGCGCCCACACAAATTGCCGAATCGGCGATATTAAATGCAGGAAAATGGCTGGTATTCCAATAGAAATGTAAAAAGTCTACTACATAGCCATGCTGCAGACGATCGATCAGATTACCTAGCGCCCCACCAATAACTAAAGTATAAGCAAGGTTTAAGCGCCACATCTTGCTTGGCTGCTGACGCAGCCAAACTGATAATAATACGCTAAAGCCGACTGCAACAAAGGTAAATAACCAGCGCTGCCAACCGCCTGCATCACTTAAAAAGCTAAATGCAGCACCATAGTTACGCACATAGGTAAAGTTAAAAACCGGCAGTAACTGAATCGATTCACCAAGATTAAAATTCGACAACACCCATTGCTTAGATAGTTGGTCGGCAACAAATACCAACACAACTATCCAATACCAACGCAGGCCACTGTCTTTCCATGTAGTGGGCATGACAGTTCCTTTATGCAAATTGGCGAACTTCGCCTTCGCCTTCGATGTTAGTCACGCAGCGAGTACATAGTGTTGGATGCTCAGCAACGGTGCCAACATCTTCTCTATGGTGCCAGCAGCGCTCACACTTTTCTGCTTCAGACTTTTTCAAGCTCAGCTTAAGTGAAGCAAGCTCTGTTTCAATCGCATCAGCTGGTGCTGCCGCTAATGCAACGACTTCAGTCTTAGACGTTAGCAACACAAAGCGCAGCTCATCACCAAGATTTTCAAGGATTGCTGCTAATGCTTCATCGGCAAATAAAGTCACTTCAGCTTCTAATGAACCACCGATCTGCTTCTCACGACGAGCATTTTCAATAACCTTGTTCACTTCGGCGCGAACGGCTAATAACTGATCCCAGTACTCATCACTCAAATCAGATTCAAGTGTCACTGACTTAAGGCCTTCATACCAGGTTTCAGTAAATACGTATTCACCGCGCTCACCAGGCAGCAGTTTCCAGATCTCATCAGCAGTAAAGCTTAGGATTGGCGCCATCCAGCGCACCATTGCTTCTGAGATGAGGTACAGTGCAGACTGACAACTACGACGCGCGTTGCTATCTTCTTTTGCTGTGTACTGTCTGTCTTTAATAATATCTAAGTAGAAACTACCTAGCTCAACTGAACAGAACTGCATTAGTTTTTGCGTTACTAAGTGGAAGTTATACTGTTCGTATGCTTCTAGTAGCTCTTGTTGCAGTGCAGCTGCACGGCGAACAACCCAGCGATCAAGTGCAACCATGTCTTCAACTGCAACCATATCTGTTGCTGGGTTAAAGCCATTGATGTTAGCCAGTAGGAATCGAGCCGTGTTACGGATACGACGGTATGCATCAGCGCTACGGTTTAAGATCTGGTCAGATACCGTCATTTCGCCACTGTAATCTGTCGCTGCAACCCACAAACGTAGAATGTCTGCGCCTAACTTATTAGTCACATGCTGCGGTGAAATCACGTTACCAACAGACTTAGACATCTTACGGCCTTGACCATCAACGGTGAAACCGTGAGTAAGCACTTGCTTGTACGGCGCTTTGCCATTCATCGCTGTCGAGATCATGAGTGATGACATAAACCAACCACGGTGTTGATCGCTACCCTCTAGGTAAAGGTCAATATCATGGCCATGGAACTCTGGACGTGCAGCAACAACAGTCGAGAATGTTGAACCTGAATCATACCAAACGTCTAATGTGTCAGTCACTTTGCGGTACTGGTCTGCTTCTTCACCTAAGAGTTCTGATGCATCGAGATCCCACCAAGCTTGAATGCCTTGTTGTTCGATACGAGCAGCTACGCGCTCCATCAAAGACACACTATCTGGGTGTAACTCTTCTGTTTCACGGTGTACGAATAGGGTAATTGGTACGCCCCATGTACGTTGACGTGAAATACACCAGTCCGGACGGTTCTCTACCATCTTCTCGATACGGCTCTGGCCCCAATCAGGGATCCATTTAGTTTGCTCTATTTCACTGATTGCCTGCGTACGCAGACCCTTTTGATCCATAGAAATAAACCACTGCGGCGTAGCGCGGAAGATAATTGGCGTTTTATGTCTCCAACAATGCGGGTAGCTATGCTTAATTTGTACATGACTAAGCAGCGCGCCTTTCTCTTCTAGCAATTCAACAACGTTCTTGTTTGCCTTAAATACATGTAAACCAGCGAAGATTTCAGTATCTGGCTTATAAACGCCGTTATCACCCACAGGGTTAGCCACTTCTAGACCGTACTTTTGACCAACAACAAAGTCGTCTTGACCATGACCCGGTGCGGTATGAACGATACCGGTACCTGAATCAACGGTGACGTGATCACCTAAAATAACAGGCACATCAAAATCATAGAATGGGTGATTAAAACGAAGTAGCTCTAAATCACTACCGGCTACAGTACCCAGTACAGTGTGTGATTGTGCGCCAAAGCGCTCAACACATGATTCATACAAATCAGTCGCCAATACTAATGCTTGAGTCTGACCATCTTTCACCATCTCAACTAAGGTATACTCAACATTAGCGCCTACTGCTAACGCGCGGTTAGCCGGCAGAGTCCATGGCGTCGTCGTCCAGATAACCATTGAGATATCGTGAGCGTAATCAGTCAAACCAAACTTAGCCAGTAAAGCGCTCTTATCTACAGCGATGAAAGCAACATCGATCGCAGGAGACATCTTGTCTTCATATTCAACTTCAGCTTCAGCTAAAGCAGAACCACAATCTGTACACCAATGTACTGGCTTAACGCCTTTATGCAGGTGGCCGTTATCGATCACCTTAGACAGTGAGCGCACGATATTAGCTTCAGTGCTGAAATCCATTGTTAGGTATGGGTTTTGCCAATCAGCAAATACACCTAAACGAATAAAATCATCACGCTGACCGTCAACCTGCTTAGCAGCATATTCACGGCACTTTTGGCGAAACTCAGCCGCTGTGACCTTGTGGCCAGGCTTACCTACTTTTTGCTCAACTTTAAGCTCAATAGGTAGACCATGACAGTCCCACCCAGGAACGTAAGGCGCGTCAAAACCAGACATGGTCTTTGACTTAATAATAATATCTTTAAGAATTTTGTTTACTGAGTGACCAATATGAATATCACCGTTCGCATATGGAGGACCATCATGCAAAATAAACGGTTTAGCATCTTTACGGCTTTCACGGATCTGCTGGTACAGTCCATTCTCGTTCCAAGATTTCAACATCTCTGGCTCACGATTAGCCAAATTACCACGCATCGGAAACTCTGTTTCCGGCAAATTCAAAGTAGATTTATAGTCGCTCATTGATCCTTTACCGTTTTGTTAGCTAAGCTGTTCAGCCTGCATCGCTACCAAGTAGGGCTTTCGCTCTATTGGCATCATCTTTAATTTGTTTTTTCAGCGCATCTAACGATCCAAATGGCTGCTCGTCTCTAATCTTTGCCACTAATTCAACTTCAACGGCTTTACCATAAAGGTCACCATCAAAATCAAACAAATGGACTTCTAACTGACAGACTTGACCATTTACCGTAGGTCTAAAACCAACGTTGGCTACGCCTTCATATATATCGCTATTATCCCAATAGACTTTTACTGCAAACACGCCTCTTACCGGCGTCACTTTACGTTTTAAGGCAATGTTAGCGGTAGGGAAACCTATGGTTCGCCCTATTTTTTCACCGTGAGCAACCTTACCGCTTAATGTAAAAGGATGCCCCAACAAACGCCGAGCCTGCTCTAAGTTACCTTTTGCAAGCTGCTGTCTTATTTCGGTCGAACTCACACGCTTGTCGCCAAGAATAAAGCTCTGAGTGCTCACCACCACAAAACCAAACTTCTCTCCGGCCTTACGCAGCATCTCAAAATTACCTTTACGCTGCTTACCAAAACAAAAGTCGTCGCCTACAACTAAGTACTTAACGCCTAAGGCCTTAACTAACAGTTGCTCGATAAAGTCTTCGGCACTATAGCTTGAAAACTTTTTGTTAAAGTTGACACATAACAGACGATCAATCTTTAACTCATCGAGTAAAACGATTTTATCTCGCAGCAAACTTAAGCGAGCTGGCGCATTTTCGCCTTGAAACAACTCTCGTGGCTGCGGTTCAAACGTCATTACAGCAGCAGGCAGACCTAACTGCTCTGCTTTTTTGACGAGCCGATTAATCACTTCCGCATGACCACGGTGAACACCATCGAAGTTACCTATGCTTAATACGCAACCTCGATGTTTCGGCAAAATATTATGAATACCGCGGATTAATTCCATTATCTTACACGACACATGAGAGTAAATGGGCGGATTATATACCAGCTAGGCTTTATAATCAGCACTCAAACAGCAGCTTTCATCTTCCAAGGGCGAATTCCGAGGCAAACTAAGCAAATAAAGTAAGCGACTGCTGCAAATACAATCAACTTAACCAAAGTATAGCTGCGCTCTATAAAGGATAGATCAAGCCATTGAGCGGTTGTTGGATCGAATTGGAATAACACGAGCAACATCACCCCAGCCGCAAGCACAGACTTGGCTAAAAAGACCAGCGTCGCCTTATTCACTCGGTAAACATTAGCCTTATGTAGCCCACGATACAATAACCCCGCATTAAGCAGCGCCGACATAGAGGTGGCGATAGCTAAACCGACATAACCAAATGGAATCGCAAAAATCAGGTTAAATACCATGTTACTGACCATAGCAATAATGCCATAACGCACAGGCGTCTTGGTATCTTGTCTTGAGTAATAACCAGGTGCAAGAATCTTTATCAACATAAAGCTTAATAAGCCGCTACCGTATGCCATTAAACTGTATGACGCCATTTCTACATCTTCATAGCTAAATGCGCCGCGCATAAATAGCACCATCAGCATTGGCTTGGCGAGCAAAATAAGACCACACATTGCGGGTAACCCAAGTAATATTATCGCTTTTACTCCCCAATCCATGGTTTTGGCAAACTCAGCACTTTCCGCATTAACATGTCTTTTAGATAAAGCAGGCAAAATAACTGTCGCGATCGCAATGCCAAATAATCCTAAAGGAAACTCCAATAGTCTATCGGAGTAATAAAGCCAGCTAATCGAACCAGTCATCAAGAAGCTGGCAATAAAGGTATCAAGCAATAAGTTAATCTGTGACACCGAGACTCCAAAAAGTGCCGGGATCATCAAAGTGCGTATTTTGGTCACGCCAGGGTGACTCCACCCCCAGCTCGGTTTCACCAACGCTTTCTCTTTCATCAGGAAAGGGATTTGAAACAAGAACTGGATTAAGCCACCCAAAAACACACCACATGCCAAGCCAATTTCAGGCTGCTGCATATTTGGTGCAAGGAAAATAGCCGCAGCGATAATGGCAATATTTAAAAATACCGGTGTAAACGCTGACACCGCAAAACGGCCGCGAGTATTTAATATCGAGCCAGCTAACGCAGTAAAGGTGATAAACCATAAATAAGGGAAAGTAATCTTTAGCATTAACGAAGCGAGTTCAAACTTTGCCCCATTAGGTTCGTCATTGAGCCAAGCTAAAAACCAACCGCCGCCAAATAGAGCCGCCAAGATAGGTGAAGCAATCACGCCGACTAATGTCACAATGCTAACAAGTACACCTAAGGTTCCGGCAACCTTTGAAATGAGATCTTTAACCTCTTCACTGCTATTTTTTTCTTGATACTCCGTTAATACAGGCACAAATGCTTGCGCAAAAGCACCTTCGGCAAACAAGCGTCTTAAAAAATTGGGGATCTTGTTGGCGAAAAAAAACACATCCGCACTACTTCCCGCTCCCATGAGGTTCGCGATAACCACGTCTCGAACTAAACCTAAAACACGGGAAATCAACGTCATGGCACTCACAATCAGGCCTGACTTTACTAACTTTTTGCTCAAAACGTCTCCCACCCCTACTACAGAGCTAAATTACTTTTGCTAATATCACGTAAAAATCAGTATTAGCTCTATTGTCTCATAGCAATACCTGCTAGAATTGCGCCACATATTACACGAGTTAGGTTGAAGATAGCCAAGCTGGTTGGATTATTTTGAGTTAATCAGATTGATTCAATCATTGTCATTGACAAAGTGACAAAAATAAGGCATATTCCTCGACCTTAAAAATACCAAACCCAGTTTTAGGAGTTGCACCTTGGCTAATAGCAAGTCTGCAAAGAAGCGCGCGCTTCAGTCTGAAAAGCGTCGCCAACACAACGCTAGCCGTAGCTCAATGTTACGTACTTTCGTTAAAAAAGTAATTGCTGCAATCAATGCAGGTGATCACGCGACAGCTACTGCTGCTTTCGCTAAAGCACAACCAATTGTTGACCGTATGGCGACTAAAGGTCTTATTCACAAGAATAAGGCTGCTCGTTATAAGTCACGCTTAAATGCTAAAATTAAAGCACTTGCTGCTTAATTTTTAGTTTTAAAGCAAATTAAAAACCGGCCTCGGCCGGTTTTTTTATGCCTGTAATTTATGTACACAACTCGCATCATCAAAATTCAAGCAAAAAAATAGAGAGGCAAGCCTCTCTATCAGTCATCCATTACATCGCTTCTGCAAAGCCTATAAAACCAGCCATAGCAAATTTTGCTAACAACTGGTCTTAGTTTGACTAAGCAACTGTCTTTAAGCTTTCACAATAGATGTTATTCAGTAATTTAATGATCTCTGCAACTTCTTCACTCTTTAACGAATAATAAACCGTTTGAGCTTCTTTGCGTGTTTCAACCAAATTATCTTTACGTAACCAAGCTAAATGTTGAGACAAAGCCGATTGGCTTAATCCCAACTTTTTGTTCATTTCACCAACGCACATCTCGCCTTCATTAAGAAGATAACACAAGATAAACAGACGACGTTCGTTAGCCAATGCTTTCAACAATACAACGGCATGGTCTGCTCGTTGCTGCATTAATTCTATATTCATTACGAGCTATTTCTCCTAAAACAAACCGACGCCCTAATATAGCGTTGCCTTACAGATATAGTCGGGACATAAAGCACACTTTTTGCTAGATTGTTTTAAAAAATGGGACATACATAATAAAAACAAAGGAAACTCATGAAAAGCATCTACACCAACTTACTCTCTGGGTTAGTTTTTCTTGCCTTGATTGGCTGTCAACACATCACAACTGACAATAAAGACAATGCAGTAACAGCAGCGTTACAACAAAAAGCGCTTAGCTCTAATCTTGCTTACGAGCTGGTTGAATCTTTAACGGTTGAAGTCGGCCCTCGGTTAGCAGGTAGTGAGCAAGATCTTATTGCAGTGCAATGGGCCGAAACAAAATTAGCCTCACTCGGATTCGACAATGTATATAAAGAAGCGGTGCAAGTCCCTGTATGGTCTCGCGGCAGCGCAAAAGCTGCTATCACAGCGCCATTTCCTCAACCTCTAGTCATAACAGCCTTAGGTGGCAGCATAGCAACGCCTAAAGCTGGCATAGAAGCGAATATTATCCGCTTTGATAGTTTACATGCTCTAAAGCAAGCCAATATTGCCGATGTACAAGGCAAGATAGTCTTTATTGATCACGTCACAGAGCGTCATAAAACGGGTAAAGGTTACGGTAAAAGTGTTGGCGGACGCTCAAGAGGAGCAGTTGCTGCGGCAGAAAAAGGCGCCGTCGCGATTATCATCCGCTCAATCGGCACCGATCATGACCGCATGGCTCATACAGGCATGATGCGCTATAAAGACGGGGTGGATAAAATACCTGCTGCAGCGATGTCAAACCCAGATGCTGATCTAATCAACGCTATGCTAAAACGAGATAAAACGGTCAGTGTGAAACTGCAGCTTTCCTCTGAGAATCACGGCGTTGCGACTTCATACAATGTAATAGCAGAAGTAACGGGTTCAACCAAGCCTGATGAAATCGTGCTCATTGGCGCGCATTTAGATTCTTGGGATGAAGGCACTGGCGCTATCGATGACGGCGCTGGTGTTGCAATTGTAACCGCTGCAGGAAAACTGATCCAAGACCTTAGCGTAAAACCCGCTCGCACAATTCGGGTTGTACTGTACGCCGCTGAAGAACTAGGGCTTGTCGGTGGAAAAGCTTATGCTCAAGCCCATGAAGCTGAACTTGACAGGCATTATATTGCCGCGGAATCTGACTTTGGTGCGGGTCGTATCTATCAAATTGACTTTAGAGCCAGTGAGCAAGGATATGAAGAACTTATTAAGCTAAGTCAGCCAATGACGGCTAATGGGGTCGTTATGGGCAGTAACACCGCTTCAGGTGGCCCAGATGTATCCATGCTGCCATCTAAAGGTGTACCTGTAGCATCCCTTAGGCAGGATGGTAGCGACTACTTCGATTATCACCACACGCCTAACGATACGTTAGACAAAATTGATCCCGCGGCGCTGCAACAAAATGTGGCTGCTTATGCTCAGTTTGCTTATTTAATGGCACAGTCGACAATAGAGCTACGTCCGATAGTGGCAAAATAATAGAACTCTCAGTTTCAAGATCGACGTCTAAACAAAAAAGCAGCCGATGGCCGCTTTTTTGCAAATTACGCTTCAAATAGCAGGTTCGTTATTGCTCTTCGCGTAAAAATACTGGCTCGTTAACGCTCGAGTCTTTCTCACTGTAGTAATAACCCGCTGTATCAAATTGAGTGAGTGCTTCTAACGAGTCGATATTATTATCCAGAATATATCGGACCATCATGCCTCTGGCCTTTTTGGCAAAGAAACTGATGACCTTGTACTGGCCATTCTTGCAATCTTTAAAGACAGGCGTTATCAGGTTCGCAGTAAGTTTCTTAGGTTTAACCGCTTTAAAATACTCGTTCGACGCTAAGTTAATAATAAACTCTTCGCCTTGTGCCTGTGTAGTCTGGTTGATTTCATCGGTAATGATATCGCCCCAGAACTGATAAAGATTGGCTCCTCTATCATTGGCAAGTCGAGTCCCCATCTCTAATCGGTATGCTTGCATCAAATCTAAAGGCTTAAGCAACCCATATAAGCCCGATAAGATCCTCAGCTGCTTTTGCGCTTTTTGTAAGCTGGCCTCAGGCAGAGTATCGGCATCAAGACCGGTATACACATCACCACGAAAAGCAAATACGGCTTGCTTAGCATTGTTCGGGGTGAAATCTTTTTGCCAACTGTCGAACCTTGCTACGTTTAACCCAGCTATTTTATCGCTTACCTTCATCAAAGTCGCGATATCTGTAGGAGTAAGCGTACGGCACACCTCGATAAGCTGCTCACTTTGATCGAGTAACGTCGGCATTGAATAGCTTTCGCTGCCTGGTGGATTGTCAAAGTCCAACGTTTTTGCAGGAGAAATTAAAATCAGCATCGCTAATTCCTATAAAGAGATATTCTTAAACTGACACAATCATACTGATCAAAAACAAAAAAACCACGCTTTAACGGCGTGGTTTTTTAGATTGTGCTGATAAAGCTTATAGATTAAGCACGATTTGCATCGGCAACTTCTTGTGACTTAATCTCTTCAGCTACCGTTTTACTGGTCCAAATGTCCCCTTCCAAGTTAGATAACTCAGGGAATTTGCTTGCATCAAATGTTGGCGTTTTGCCGCTCTTTAATTGTTGGCGGTAATCGTTAATAACGCGGATAGCCAC
This sequence comes from Shewanella sp. 125m-1, assembly GCF_052977065.1. Classification (NCBI taxonomy): domain Bacteria; kingdom Pseudomonadati; phylum Pseudomonadota; class Gammaproteobacteria; order Alteromonadales; family Shewanellaceae; genus Shewanella; species Shewanella sp. 125m-1. The sequence continues at coordinate 118,157 of NZ_JBRILT010000001.1, read as the reverse complement.
GCCAGACAATAGCAACAATGCAATGATGTTAACCGTGGCCATTAAGCCCATAGACACATCGGCCAGGTTCCAAACTAGGCCAATTTTTGCTACGGCACCGAACATCACCATACCTAAAACACAAACTCTAAATACCGGTAACGCCTTCTTACTGTTACCCGATAAGTACATCACGTTGGTTTCAGCGTAAGAGTAGTTGGCAATAATAGAGGTAAAACAGAATAACAAAATCGCTAATGCTACAAATCCGCCGCCCCATGGGCCAACATGCATTGTAAGCGCATCGATTGTAAGCTTGATGCCATCACTATTTGCCCCAACGTCGCCCGCAAGTAAAATAATCGCAGCCGTCGCAGTACAGATAACAATCGTATCAACAAACACGCCCATCATCTGCACAAAGCCCTGTGATGCTGGATGGTTTGGATTAGGTGAAGCACTTGCCGCAACGTTTGCAGCACTACCCATACCCGCTTCGTTAGAAAACAGGCCACGCGCAATACCCGCTTGCATCGCTTGCGCTATGGTGTATGCCACACCACCAGCTACCACTTCTTGCAAACCAAATGCACTCTTGATCACCAACATGAATACGTCAGGTAGTTTTTCGATGTTCATTGCTACAACGACAAAAGCGATCAATATATACGCAACCGCCATCACCGGAACGATGATCTCCGACACTTTAGCGACTTTACGTAAACCGCCCATAATGACGAACGCGCTAACAATCACAATGCCGATACCGACATAAGTAGGATCTAGGCCGAAGACCTGTGTCATCGCACCAGTAATCGTATTGGCTTGAACAGCGTTAAATACTAGGCCAAATGCGATAATTAGGAAGATAGAGAATAAGATCCCCATCCAACGCTGACCAAGGCCCTTTTCCATGTAATAAGCTGGCCCGCCACGATACTGACCATCTTCGTCGCGTACCTTGTAAACCTGTGCCAAGGTCGATTCGACCATTGCCGTAGCCATGCCTAAGACAGCGATAAGCCACATCCAGAAAACGGCACCCGGGCCCGCCGCACCGATGGCGACAGCAACTCCCGCCATGTTACCCGCGCCAACGCGAGCCGCCATGCTAGTACAAAATACCTGAAAAGATGAAAGGCCACCTTTACTCTCACCCTGTCGACTCTTAAGCATAATTTCACCAGAATGCTTAAAGTGAGTGATCTGAATAAATGTCAGTCGAATCGTAAAATACAGTCCGGCGCCAACCAGACCGTATACTAATAACTTTCCCCAAAGCAGCGCATTGAGAAAATTAATCGTTGTTTCTATCATATAATTCAATCCCCATGACAAGCATAATCTAGCGAGTCGAACACTAGATTAGGTTTGTCCTGTGTTTATCCTTCTTAAAGTATTTAAATAACAGCAGATTTTATTTTAAAATTGTCTTAAACGTGAAAAAATTACATCACGCCTGCTGTATTCCGCGCAGCAAAATAGCATAGCATTGCTTCAACCCCGAGCGATATAGATCACAGTTTCTCATTTAGCCGACATCTACATCACACTCACCCCAAAACACCCCCACCAAACTTAACCAAATTAACACAACAGTTACACGCAAGTTAGCTACATTTAATTGTACAAAATTCTTTCAATAAATCAGAGATAGCACACGTTTTTGTAATAAAATTACAAATATAGTGAGTTATATGAAATTTGTTTAACTTTATGATTACGTAAATGGGGTTATTTATGGCACATCAGCAAGAAATTGTCGCACTTAAGAAATTTGTTAGAGCAACTAACTTTTTAGCGACATCACAAATTTACTTAAAGAAAAACGTGCTGCATAAACGCGCACTTGAACACACGGATATCAAGCCAAGGCTACTTGGTCACTGGGGAACATGCCCTGGTATCAATTTTGTCTACGCTAACGTTAACAGACTTATCACCAAGCACAATCGCTCATTCGTTTACTTAGTAGGTCCTGGCCACGGTTTTCCTGCTGTTCAAGCAAACTTATTTATGGAAGGCTCATTAAGCCACTTCTACCCCGATACCATTCCATATAATGAAGACGGGATCACCGATATTTGTCAGAAATTCTCTGCTGCTTATGGTTACCCTTCCCATGCAAACCCAGAAGCGCCTGGTCAAATTCTTGAAGGTGGTGAATTAGGTTATTCACTTTCAGTTGCCTGGGGCGCCGTTTTAGACAATCCAGACCTGATTGCAGCCTGCCTTATCGGTGACGGCGAGTCTGAAACGGGTCCACTAGCAGCCTCTTGGTATGCGAACCGCTTAGTTTCTCCAAAAAATAACGGTGCGGTACTGCCGATTGTTCATATCAACGGTTATAAGATTTCAGGTCCAACTCGTATGGGCCGTATGAGCCATGAAGAACTTGACCTTGAATTTAGAGGTCTAGGCTACCATCCAATTATTGTTGATGACCAATTAGAAGAAGACGTTTACCTGCAGATGACTGCCGCCATGGATAAGTCATACGAAATGATTAACGACATCCAAACCCGCGCACGCGCAGGTGAAGATATCGTTAAGCCACGCTGGCCAGTGATCTTAATGCGTACAGCCAAGGGTTGGACGGGAACTGCAGAGTATAATGGTAAGAAACTAGAAGGTAACTGCGAGTCACACCAAGTTATCGTCAACAAGTGTGCTAGCGACAAAGGTCAGCTAGATGCACTCAATACTTGGCTTGCAAGCTACAAATTTGATGAGCTTTATAGCATTAATGACAAAGGTGAGCTGATCTTCGACGCAGATATTCAGTCCCTTCTACCACCTAAAGAACTGACTTGTGGTCGCCAACATTTAAGTTATGGTGGCGAAGTGGTTCGGGCACTCGCAAAACCCGATCTTAACAAGCTTGCCTATGGCCCTGAAACACCTCGAGGACATCGTGGCTTATCTATGTATAAAATGGGTGAGTGGATGCGTGATGCATTTAAGCTTAACCGCGATCAGCGTAACTTACGTATTTTCTGCCCAGATGAAACCTATTCAAATCAGTTACAAGCAGTATTTGAAGAAACTAGCCGTGCATGGCAGTGGCCAATTGAAAGCTGGGATGAAGATATGTCTCGTGATGGTCGAGTCATCGAGCTGCTTTCAGAAAATCTATTATTCGGTATGCTACACGGCTACACGGTTACAGGCCGTCATGCCATGTTCCCAACTTATGAGGCATTCTCACAAGTTGTCTCTTCAATGGCCGACCAATACTGTAAATATGTTTACGCAAGCCAAGGCGTACATTTCCGTAAGCCCGTTCCAGCTTGTAACGTAGTACTGTCTTCGTTACTTGAACGCCAAGATCACAACGGTTACTCACATCAAAACCCCTCTTTCTTAGGTGCGATGCTTGAAAAACATCCGAAGATCATTTCAGCATATCTACCCGCTGATGGTAACAGCACCTTAGTTTATACAGAACGTGCTTATGCCGATCGTGACAAGCTCAACATCTTAGTGGCGGGCAAGAAAGATCTACCACAATGGCTAACACTTGATGAAGCTCGTCAACAAGCCAAAGATGGCGTAATGGTTTGGGATTTTGCATCGGATGAAAATCCAGATGTTGTTCTTGTTGGCTGTGGTGACTACGTGACTCAAGAAGCCATGGCAGCACTTGTGCTTATTCGTGAGCTTCTCCCAAGAGTTCGTATCCGCTTTGTAAGTGTGACAGAGCTAACAAGCAGTGGCCTAGGAAGTTTAGAGTTCCAAGGCAAGCCTTGGTTGATGGATGAAGTATTTACCGCTGACAAAGGCGTTGTGTTCAACTACCACGGTTATCCAAACACGATTAAGAAACTTGTATTTGACTATAAAGGTAGCGCTCGCTTTAGAATCAAAGGTTACGAGGAAGAAGGTTCAACAACCACTCCATTTGATATGGGTGTTCGTAACGGTACCTCTCGTTACCATTTGGTTATTGATATGGCTTACAAGCTATTCCAACAAAGCGTTATAGATGAGACACAACATGTTGCGATTACGACTGACATGCTGCAGCGCCTAGTCGACCATAGAAATTACATCAAGGCCAACGGTGTTGACCCTGAGAGCATTGAAAACTGGGTTTGGACACGTTAATCAATTTAGTTTCAAACACTAAATAGACCCAAATTAAAGGGCGTCTTTTATGAAGGCGCCCTTTTTTTAACCTTAGTTAACTATTATTTTTCACAATTAAAGTGGAAAATATTACATTTGCAACAGATAATAGTGTCAGCTAGCTAAAACATAAAGGAACTCCGTGATAAGCGCTAGCGCTGCTTACAATGATTTTAAGCAGACGGAGGAGTTTTATAAATAAAACATAAGGATTTTGAATGATGAACAATACACTAAAAGCAGTTCTGCTTACTTCGATGTTACCTTTTGCTGCTAGCGCAGCTGACGGCATGAGCCCCTGGTACGTAGGTGGCGGTGTCGGCATCAACAATTACGAACCTAATTGCGATCAAAAAACCATGAAGTCTTGTGGTAAAGATGACCCCTATGCATGGGACGTATTCGCAGGTTACCTATTTAACGACTACTTCGGTGCAGAGCTTGGTTATCGTGACTTAGGCCGTGCTGAATGGGTCGACTACTCAAATAAACTCAATGACGTTGGCGCTAAAGGTATGAACCTTGGCCTAGTGGCATTTTGGCCATTTGCGGGTGATTGGAGCTTATCTGCTGAAGCAGGTGCTTTCAACTACCTTATTTCAAACAACAAAAACTACGGTAGTGAATACTACAGTGACAGCGGTGTTGCTCCATACGTTGGCGCAGGTATTGGTTATAACATTACAGACAATCTTAAGGTCCAAGCTAAGTATCGTCGTTATGAAAATCTAGACGAAGATAAATGGAAAACCCTAGAGATGGAAAGCAACTACTGGGGTCTTGAGCTAAGCTATCGCTTTGGTAGTAAAGCTAAGCCTGTTGTTCCAGTACTAGACTCAGACAATGATGGTGTCAACGACGATATGGATCAGTGTCCAAATACGCCATTTGACTATAAGGTTGATGAGAACGGTTGTCCTATCTACCTAGAAGTAGAGACGCAGCTTGATATTGGAGCTAAGTTTGCGAATAACTCCGATAAAGTAGAGAAGTCTTCATATGGTGCTATGACTGAGTTAGCTACGTATATGAAACAGCACCCTAACTCTACGGTGACGATTTCAGGTTACGCCTCTAATACTGGTAAAGCGGACTACAATATGGATCTTTCTGAACGCCGTGCAATCGGGGTTGCAGAGGTTCTTATTAACGAATACGGTATTGAACCGGGCAGAGTTTCAACTAAAGGTTACGGTATAACAAGGCCGTTAATGGAAGGCAATTCTGCAGAAGCTAACGCTGCAAACCGTCGTATCGAAGCACATGTTACAGATATAGCTGTCACTCCAGTGCTTAAATAAAGTCAACACTCGATAGTAAAGGCTCACGGTTATCACAACCGTGAGCCTTTTTAATTTTATGCCTTCATAAAAACGCTATACTTCTTGATTAAACTTTTACCCAACAACAATTTTTAGCAGAATTTTGTACTTAGATTACCAAAAAACACGCTTCAAATGATTTTTTGCAACTTTTGTGTAATTTTTTTTCATATATAGTTGGAATGTTCATTAAAATGGCTTTTAATAGCTGCTAAATTAATTGTCCAATCGATGCAGTTCCTAGAGTAAGGATGTGATACACATGGCCAACACATTAGAACAACTTAAACCTTTCACTACCATTGTTGCCGATACTGGCGATATTGAAGCCATAAAACGCTACCAGCCAGAAGATGCAACGACCAACCCCTCTCTTATTTTAAAAGCATCTGAAATCCCTGAGTACAGTGCATTAATCGAAAACGCTATCGAATGGGCAAAAAGCCAAAGTGACGATTTAGCGCAGCAGATTGAAGATGCTGGAGATAAGCTTGCGGTTAATATCGGTCTTGAGATCTTAAAAATTGTTCCAGGTCGTATTTCTACTGAAGTTGATGCCCGCCTATCATTTGATAAAGAAGCATCAATCACTAAAGCACATAAGCTTATTAACCTTTACCAAGCTGCCGGTATCGACAAATCTCGTATCCTTATTAAGTTGGCATCAACATGGGAAGGTATTTGCGCCGCGAAACAACTTGAGCAAGAAGGCATTAACTGTAACCTAACGCTGCTGTTTAGCTTTGCTCAAGCACGTGCATGTGCAGAAGCTGGTGCTTACCTGATTTCTCCGTTCGTAGGCCGTATTCTAGATTGGTATAAAAAAGACACAGGTCTTGAATACAGCGCAACTGACGATCCTGGTGTAGTGTCAGTTACAAGTATTTATAACTACTATAAGCGTCATGGTTTTAACACCGTCGTGATGGGCGCAAGCTTCAGAAACACGGGGGAAATCATTGAACTCGCAGGTTGTGACAGATTAACCATTGGTCCTGCACTACTGGAAGAATTACAAAACAGTACGACACCAATTGTACAAAAGTTACTTCCTGCGACTGACGTTGTTGCACCAGAAGCTGAAATGACTGAAGCACAGTTCCGTTGGGAATTTAACGAAGATGCAATGGCAGTTGAAAAACTTGCTGAAGGTATTCGCAACTTCGCTATCGACCAAGGTAAACTTGAAGTCATGCTTAAAGATAAACTTTCGTCTTAACCCTATAGGACCAAAAGATGACTGAACTCACTCAACAAGCCGCATGGCAAGCGTTAGAAAAGCACAGTAAAACGCTTTCCCATATGCGCGAGCTATTTAGCACTGAACCTCAGCGTTTTAATGACATGTCGACTCAGGCCTGTGGATTGTTTCTAGATTACTCTAAGAACCGCGCCTCAAAAGAGACGATGTCTATTTTGTTTAAGCTGGCCAAAGACACGCAGCTTGAATCAAAAATTAAGGCGATGTTTGCAGGCGAAATCATCAACAATACAGAGCAAAGAGCAGTGCTTCATACCGCTCTACGCGCTCCTGCTGACAAAGTCATTAATGTCGATGGCTGTAATATTGTCGCCGAAGTACAGCAAACATTGGCAAAAATGGGTGAGTTCGTTGACTCTGTAACGTCGGGGAATTGGAAAGGTTACACTGGAAAAACGATTACTGACGTTGTCAGTATCGGTATTGGCGGTTCTTTCTTGGGGCCTAAAATCGTGTCCCAAGCACTACGTCCTTACTGGACGAATAAGCTCAATTGCCACTTTGTTGCAAACGTTGATGGCACGTCTATCACCGAAAAGCTAAAAGGCTTAAATCCGCAAACCACATTGTTTGTGATGTCTTCAAAGTCTTTTGGTACCCAGGAAACATTAACCAATACACTTACAGCCAAAGCGTGGTTTTTAGAGCAAGGAGCATCACAATCTGATGTCGCTAAGCACTTTGTCGCTGTTAGCTCAAATGTCGCTAAAGCAACCGAGTTTGGCATCGATGTCAATAATATCTTCCCTATGTGGGACTGGGTTGGAGGCCGTTATTCACTTTGGTCTGCAATTGGATTACCTATCGCACTCCTCATCGGCATAGACAACTTTCGCGAGTTATTAGCCGGTGCTCACGAGATGGATGAACATTTTGCCAACACGCCATTAGAAAATAACATGCCCGTCATTATGGGCTTGTTCTCGCTATGGTACGGTAACTTTTTCAATGCTCAGTCTCATGTAGTGTTAACGTATGATCATTACCTACGAGGCCTGCCAGCCTACTTCCAGCAGCTAGATATGGAAAGTAATGGTAAGTCCGTCACCCTAAATGGTACCGATGTTGATTACAGCACTGGACCTGTAATTTGGGGCGGCGAAGGGACAAATGGTCAGCACGCATACCACCAGCTATTACATCAAGGAACCGCGCTAATTCCTGCCGACTTCATTATGCCACTCAACAGCCATAACCCTGTGGGTGAACATCATGTACAACTTGCTTCAAATTGCTTTGGTCAAACCCAGGCATTGATGCAAGGTCGAACATATGAAGAAGCATTGACAGAGTTAAACACTAGCGGCCTTAGTGATGAGCAAAAGCAACTTATCGCTAAACATAAGGTGATGCCAGGCAATAAGCCAAGCAATACCATCTTAATGGATAAGCTTACTCCTGCAACTTTAGGTGCGTTAATTGCGCTATATGAGCACAGAACATTTGTTCAAGGTGCTATTTGGCAAATTAACTCATTTGATCAGTGGGGCGTAGAGCTTGGTAAGCAGCTAGGAAATGATGTTCTCGAACGCCTCTGCGCAAATAAAGATGCCGATGAACTCGATACGTCGAGTAATGGCTTAATTAACTTGTTTAGGCAAGGAAATATCTAGAGTCATACGCGCATTAAAAAAGCCAGTTTCGACTGGCTTTTTTGTTTTTTCCAGCTGAGCATTCCATATTGGTTACAGATAAGCCCATATTAATCTTCTCTCAACGAATACTAAAACATTAAAAGTTCATCCTGATTTAACATTTTTGAAACATTTAAGTTGCAACATGAACAAAAATCATGCTATTAATTTGAAGACAAAATAAACAACAGGAGGTTGCCATGAATCGACTCGATTATGGTAGTGCGCTAGAACTGGATAGTGTAGTTGAAAAGCCAAGTCGCTCAAGAAGCTCCAATAAAAAGCGGAAGTGGCGTGAAATTGAAGCTCTAAAGGAAAAGCACCGTTTACTTAAAGAACTTCAAGAAATGGATAATAATTTCAGTGGCGAGCTAGACACCCTCCTGATGTAACACCAAATAAAAGAGCGCTTAACGCGCTCTTTTATTTTGAGATATAGTTTCTGATTTAACCGCTGATTTAGTTCTTAATTCAGTTTCTGAGTTGAACCTAGCTATTCCGCCGCGATTAAGTACTCTCTAAGTTCTTCAAACAGCGCCTTATCGTTATCACTAAACAAAGGGTCATCAATCAAACGAGCATCACACATAGCCGCAACCACGTGCCAGTCTTCATTGGTAATAACCTCCCTCCACTTTGGAAACACTGTCGATTCCTCAAACTCCATATGCGCTTGCTGTAAACGCACATAATTTTCTAAATCAGTAACTAACTGCTGTTTTGATACCACAATATCATTTAAAATCAGGTTTAATGTCGCCATCAAAGACGCCGATGCTTCACCTAACTTCTGATGTTCTGAAGTGAGCTTTTCATTGATATGTGCCCGGCCTAGCTTATTCCAGTAAAACTCTGAAATGACCTCTTCCAATGGATGATGGCTATGCTCAGCATAGCTTTGCATATACTCCACGATATCTCGCACTAGGTTGTAGTTTATCGCTTCGCCATCCGCCAGCTTAGTGTATTTGTCCTTTAGAACCTTAAGTAAAATAGCAATATGTTTATGATCGCGCATGAGCCTCGCTAGCATAGTCATCTCCATCCTAATTCCACCCACTACCACTAATATTAGTAAATCGTATAAAGAACACCCAATATAACAAGTGGACTGCTATCGAGTTTATGATGAAGATCAACTAATTTTAGATTAATTAACATAACGTTATAGCTCGATAATTAACTGAAAATAAATAATACCTCTATAAACTCAACCGGTTTTTCTATGCCGTGGCATAATATTGGAAAATAGAACATCGATAGTAGGACAAGTTTAGATGCAAGCTTCTCACCTTATTGGCGCCCATGTTAGCGCGGCCGGCGGTATCGCAAATGCTCCACTTAATGCCGCTGCGATTGGCGCAAACGCTTTTGCTCTGTTTACCAAAAACCAGCGTCGCTGGCAGGCTAATGATCTAGAAGAAAAACAAATATTACTTTTCAAACAGCATTGTCTTGATGCCAATATCAGCCTTGAATCTATTTTACCTCACGATAGTTACTTAATTAATTTAGGTCACCCTGAAAATAAGCTGCTAGAAAAATCTCGTCAGGCTTTTTACGACGAAATGCACCGCTGCGAACAGATAGGCCTTAGCTTATTAAACTTTCATCCAGGTAGTCACCTAAGACAGATCTCAATCGATGAATGCTTAGCAAAAATTAGTCAATCAATTAACTTAGCCTTAGAGCGCTCATCAGGTGTCACTGCTGTCATCGAAAATACTGCAGGGCAAGGCTCAAACCTAGGCCACTCTTTCGAACAATTAGCGCAGATCATCGATGGTGTGGAAGATAAGTCTCGAGTGGGGGTCTGTATTGATACTTGTCATCTGTTTGCCGCAGGTTACGATATTCGCACCCATGCTGCTTGCAAACAAACCTTTGAGCTTTTCGATAAGGTAGTGGGGAATCGATACCTGAAAGCCATGCATTTAAACGACAGTAAAACGGCACTCAACAGTAGAGTAGACCGTCATGAATCCTTGGGACAGGGGGAGATCGGTCAAGAGGCTTTTGCCAGCTTAATGAAGCTCGATGTGGTTAAAGGGATCCCACTTATTTTAGAAACAATACGCCCAGAGATCTGGCAGGAAGAGATAAACTGGTTACGTTTTCTCGCTAAGCAGTGACCTTCATCCCTCCTTTGCTAGATTAAACATTTGTAAATCACAGCAACGACTTTGGTTGGCTCGCCCAAGTCTGATTGCAACCATACGATATGAGTGCCTTTAAGCTCTTCGCCTTGCTTAATTGCGCTCAATCTTGCATCAGCGAGTGCATTATCGCCTCGCCCAACTCCTGTCACCATAGCGAAGCTGTCACAATGGGTTACTTCAAAGTCATAAGCTTCATTAATCCTGTGGTAAAGTTCAAACTCTTTTGTTGCACAACCACTTAACAGACTCACTAATAAAACACCTATGACAGCACGAAACACAATAACAACCCTCTTTAAAAACTGCCGCGCACAATATAAAAATTCACAGCTAAAATTTGTGACCAAAATCACACAGCGTTAGTTCTAAGTACCACAGCCTGCATCAACTGCTAAATAAACTAACTAACTATAAAGAGTATGAAAACTAAGATTGCACAGCTTTACACAGGTCGCACTAACAACACATTTAAGCAACAAAAAAAAGGAAGCGTTAACAGCTTCCTTGTTTAAGTAACGACTTGTAATTTTGTAAAATACTAAACCGATAACAGCTTAAATAGGTGAGCCTTTAACAGTTCAAAATCTGCCGGTAATTCTGCCGATAAAATGGCTTTGGGAACGACTCTAGCTAAAGGCTCTGGTAACGCTAATTCAATATTAAGGATCTCCTCGACCACCTCATTAAACTTAGCCGGATGAGCTGTAGCGAGAAATATTCCCTTCTCATCTGCTGTCATCGTCTGTTTAAGCGCTAATGCTGCAATAGCCGCATGGGGCTCTGAAACGTATCCCGAACGATTAAGCGCTTGCAAAGAGTCTGCTGTTTGCGCTTCTGATACCCCTAACCCTACAATATCTTCCAAAGACCAATCCATCGCCTTCACTATCGCTTCAACACGTGGCCAATTACTTGGCTCTGCTACATCCATCGCATTAGATATTGTCGCAACCGTTGTTTCAGGCAACCAAGTACCACTTTCTAAATAGCGTGGCACGGTATCATTACTGTTTGTAGCAGCAATAAATCGTTTGATAGGTAACCCCATGGCTTTAGCAAATAAGCCCGCCGTTAGGTTACCGAAGTTACCACTTGGAACGGCAATAACAGGATCGCTGTCATTGTGCAGCTTAAATTGAGCAACCGCTTCAAAGTAATAGCAAATTTGCGCCAGCAAGCGGCTGATATTGATAGAGTTAGCTGAGTTAAGATGTAAACCGTCTCTAATATCAAGATCTTCAAACGATTGCTTCACCAAGGTTTGGCACGCATCAAAGTCAGACTCTACCGCCACGGTATGGATGTTGCCCCCTAAGGTGGTAAACATCTTTTCCTGTAGCACACTGATTTTTCCTTTTGGATATAGCACAACCACATTAATGTTATCTAAGCCATAAAATGCATCCGCTACCGCAGCGCCAGTATCGCCAGACGTCGCTGTTAGAATATTAATTTTTTCTGATTTGGCTAACTCATTTAAACACTGAGCCATAAAACGAGCGCCAAAGTCTTTAAAGGCAAGCGTAGGGCCGTGAAACAGCTCAAGACTATAGAGATTACTATCGGCTTTCACTAATGGCAGCTCAAAATTAAAGGCGCGCTCTACTAATCTATCAACTGTATCTTGGCCAAGTTCTGATGCTAACCAAGCGCCAATGACTTTCTTACTTCTTTCAACAAAGGGGAGCGCCAATAGACTATCGACATCTTGCAACTGCGGGATCTGTTTTGGGAAAAACAAGCCTCTGTCTTTTCCAAGACCTAACTTTACCGCTTCAGTAAAACTTACCACCTGTGAAGGGTGCTTTAGGTTATACAATTCCATGGTGACTTCCTTTAAATTCAATTTATTACGATCTTTTTCCTGCATGCTTAATCAACTTTACGTGCGCCAGTGCTATCAATTTTGCAGATATGAGAAAACCCTTTACCAGCTTCAATATAATAGGTATCTAACCACTGCTGCGCTTGTTGAGCGACGCTCAGATCATCAGTAACACTGAAAAGTGTTGGCCCACTGCCAGAGATCCCCGTCGTTAGCATGCCTAACTCGGCTAAAGCCGCTTTAGCATTTTGATAGTGAGGGATCTCCCCAGCGCGATAAGGCTCAGCTAACACATCCTTTAATACCGCAATCGCCAGATCTGCATCTTGCTTATAGGATGCGTGTACAAAGGCACTTAAATAACGCCCAAAATCAATAGTGGTCTGTTTATCGAATGTAGTTGGCATCAGTTGGCGCATTCTTGAGGTCGATAACGAGATGCCTGGATACGCCACCACCCAATACCATTGCTTAAACTCTGGGATCGCTTCACAAACACTCTTGGGCGTATCAAGCATTAGCTGCATCCCCCCTAAGTAACAAGGTGCAACGTTATCATAATGAATTGAACCACTAATTTTGCCTTCAAACTCGCCCATTAATCGCAGTAGTTCTTGCGGATTAAATGGCTGCTGAAAATATTCATTCAGCGCCATCAATGCTGCCACAACTGAGCTAGCACTCGAGCCAAGTCCACTGCCTACAGGTAAATTTTTCTCTAAGGTTAATTTAAGTCCCGCACTTTTATCTAAATGGCTTAAGAAAAATTCAGCACATTGATAAACAATATTTAGTTGCGGATCTTGCGGAAGCTTATCAGCCCAATGACCCGCTAAAACCAACGACAATCCATTCTCAGCAGCCTCTACAGTGACTTTATCACCAAGCAGGCTACCATCGACGGGCGCTAACGCCGCGCCTAGTAAATCAAAACCTACTCCGACGTTGCCCATCGATGCTGGAGCATAAATAGTGACACTCATACGCCCACCTCTCGAGTCCAATTTAGTGTACGTAAAATATCGGCAAATGCACCAGCCGCGGTAACATCGGTACCCGCGCCATACCCCCTAAGAACAAATGGGATCGGCTGATAATAACGGCTGTAAAAGGCCAACGCATTTTCACCTCCTTTCACACTATATAAAGGGTCGGCTGCATCAACTTCAACAATCTTAACCTTGCAGCCTTCCTCATCGATTTGGCCAACATAACGCAGCACTTTACCCTGTGATTTTGCCGCTTCTACCCGCTGGGCAATGGCAGCATCAAGAGACGGTAAATTGTTCATAAATGCATTCACGTCACCAGAGGCATCAAATGAGTCGGGCAGTACTGATTCTACGTGGATATCGCTCAGCTCTAAATTCATTCCCACTTCACGAGCCAAAATTAATACCTTACGCGCCACGTCCATGCCACTTAAATCATCTCTAGGGTCTGGCTCTGTAAAGCACTTATCTCTTGCAATAGATGTCGCCTGAGACAGTGTCATGCCCTCATCTAACATACCGAAGATGTAGGACAAGCTACCGGATAAAATACCATTAAAGCGTTGCAGCTCATCACCGGCGAATAGCAGTTTTTTTAGGTTATCGATAACCGGTAACCCAGCGCCGACTGTGGTTTCATAAAGAAATTGACGACGCTGTTTAAGCGCTGTTTTCCTTAAATATTGGTAGTAAGCCATATCACGAGTGTTGGCCTTCTTATTAGGCGTAACAACGTGAAGTCCTGCATTCATAACATCAATATATTTATCGGATACCAATTCACTTGAAGTACAGTCCACCAGCACGGGGTTGAGTAGTTGTTGCTCTTTCGCCCACACTAACATCGCATCAAGATCCGCTTGCTGCTCAGAATCTGCTAACAACCCCTGCCAGTTATTAAGATCGATACCTTCGGCATCTAACAACATCTTTTGTGAGTTCACGACACCACAAACCCGAATGGCAATATGCTGCTGCTTTAATATCTTGCGCTGTTTATTAATCTGCTTAAGCAGCCCAGCCCCGACGTTGCCACAGCCCACAAGAAATACATCAAGGTAATGTTGCACATCGAAAAATGACTGATGACATGCCGCTATTGCATGCTTAGTCTTGCGCTGCTCAACAACAGCTGAAATCGAGCGCTCTGATGATCCCTGAGCAATCGCAACAATATTAACGGTCGCTTGTGCAAGCGCCTGGAAAAACTTGGCAGCAACACCTTTGTGAGTGCGCATACCATCGCCAATCAGTGAGACTATCGCTAAATCGTGACGCATCTCAATCTGCTCTAAAATGTCGTTTTTAAGTTCAAGTTCAAATTCTTGCTCTAGGGCAAACTTGGCTTTAATCGCATCTTCAGTAGAAACACAAAAACTGATGCTGTATTCAGAGGAGCTTTGAGTGATCAAGGACACAGATACGCCGGAGCGCGAAATCGCCCCCAGTGTACGACTCGCCATGCCGACCATCCCCTTCATACCAGGTCCCGACACATCAAACATGGTTTGATCATCTAAATTTGAAATGGCTTTAACATGTAACCCTGTTTCGTCTGGCTTATCAGACACTAGAGTGCCGACTGCATCTGGGTTAAAAGTATTACGGATATAACAAGGGATATGATATTGAGCAATGGGTGCGACCGTTTTTGGGTGCAGTACTTTTGCGCCAAAATATGATACTTCCATCGCTTCTTGATAACTCAGTTGCGATAACAACTTGGCGTCTGTCACCACTCGTGGGTCAGTATTATAAATGCCGTCCACATCAGTCCAGATCTCGCAGCAACTAGCACTAAGACAAGCTGACAACACCGCCGCAGAATAATCTGAACCATTACGCCCAAGTGTAACCACCTTGCCTTCGCTGTCGCCTGCAGTGAATCCAGGCATTACCCAAACCTGCGCGACCGATAAATCCAGTGCATTGAAGCGCAGTTTACTCGCTTCAATATCAACAGCAGATTCTAGGCGAGGGCCATAACCGACAAGTAGAGACTCTGGCACTAATAAATCAGCGCTATGGTTAAAGGACTTCATCACCTCAACCATTAACGCAGATGATAGCTTTTCCCCTCCAACTAAAACTTGTGCTTCAACACTTTCAGGGCACTCTTCAAGTAAGCTCATCCCTTCAAGCTTACTTTGCCAAAATGTGAGTTGTTGCTGCAGTTTTTCATTAAGCAAAGTATTTTGTTCTGCACTTAAGCTGGCAGCCGCCGCAGCATATAGTTCATCAAACACCCTTCCTACTTTGGCTAACACGGCGCGGTAGTCACCGCCATTCACCGCAACATCAACCATCTCAATCAAGCCATTTGTCACTGTGGCTGGGGCTGACAATACTACGGCGGTTGCTTGTGAATGAGCTGACTGGCTGATAATTTCTGCTGCGCCTTTAAAGCGCTGCCAATTCGCCAGCGAGGTTCCACCAAATTTCATTACTTTCATCAAAAACTCCTTGTGCCGCGCCACCTAAGAAACAAAAAAGCCCGCTCCTTTTGGGGGAGCGGGCTTGATATTTTACTTATATCAGGTTGTGCTTAGCCCGCCCCCACGTTGGTAATCGTGGTGGTTGTAATAATGGTGGTGTTCATTAAAACCTGGCTAAACATATAAATTCGTTTCTATCCAATTGGATTGATTTGTGTACTAACACAATTGCTTTTTTGCTAACGAGTGTCAACCCCTAAAACCAACTTTATTGTTATTATTAAGACTATTAGCAATAAACGAGATAAAACAGCCATAAAACAACTATCAATGGGAGTTTAATGAAGAATTTATTACATAACGGCTAAGTTACGTTGACGTAAACCAAAACCCATAAAACAAATAACACAATTAAAATCAGACAGATAGCTGTCACCTAAAAAGTCAGAATATCAAAATCGGTACAAATCCACGACTTAAATATGAAATAGCCCAAACGTAACATTCTTAATAGTTCAGCAAAAAGGGGCTGACGGACTGACAAAAATCGACCTATGAATAAGTTTGCACTCGATATGAAAATTCCTTCTGTATCTAATCCGGCTCGTTTAAGCCAATACTAATTTATCCCCCTAAAGATGTGGCTTAGGTAGCAGAAGTGCATTCAATCTATCGCAAATAGCGTTAAAGCAGGCTAGAATGCGCGCAAATTTCCGATTGGAGCCAATATGAAAATCACCGAAAAATGTGCTGTTAGCATCCATTACCGATTATCAGATGCGAAAGGCCAGCTTGTAGAAAGTTCTTTTGAAGCCGAGCCAATGATCTATCTGCATGGTGCAGAAAACATGATCCCTGGTCTAGAAGCTGCGCTTGAAGGCAAAGCACAGGGTGACACCCTTGATGTCACCGTAGATGCAGAGCAAGGCTACGGTCCATATCATGATGGGCTTCGCCAAGAAGTACCAATATCAGCGTTTGGCGACATTGAAGACATCGTTCCAGGTATGCGTTTTATCGCAGAGACTGAAATGGGTCAACGTCCAGTACAAGTGACAGAAGTTAAAGATGATGTTGTTATTGTAGATGGCAACCATCCTCTTGCAGGTCAATCTTTAGTTTTCAATGTTGAAGTACTTGAAGTACGTGCAGCGACTGAAGAAGAAATTGCCCACGGCCACATTCACGCTCACGGCGGCGGATGCGGCGGTCATGAACATTCTCATGAAGGTGGATGTTGTGGCGGCGGACACGATCACGGTCACGGTCACGAAGGCGGATGCTGCAGTGATGACGAAACTAAAGAAGCTAAAGAAGGTTGTGACGGTAACGGCGGCTGTGGCTGCAGACACTAGTTCTTTAGGTTGAATTCAAGCCCGTTTCATTAATGATAATGAAACGGGCTTTTTTTATGCTCTATAATAAAAAACTTAACATTAAGCTACGGAATTATTAGTTATTTTTGCAAAGGAACTGCAATGCTCTCAAAAACGGTCTATGAAGCTCTACCCTACTGCTACTTCACTATCGCCAGCGCAAGTATACTTATGTTAGAACAGACCTACGCCCTGCTTTTTGCGGTGTTATTATTTCTGCTAGGAAGTAAAATTTATGCATTACGCTCGAGTAACCGCCGAACGGATCCTAAAAAACGTAGAAAAAAAGGCTTACTTCCTATAGCCCTTTATGAGCACACCCCTGCACTTTACCTATTAATGGCGCTACTTCTGTTAAAACTCGACTCAAGGTTAGCACCAGTATTGAGCCTTATGTTGCTCAGCTACGCACTATATATAGGTTTAAGACGTACCCAGTATCGCAAACATCGAATCGTTGCAGCGCCACTATTGTGATATCGGATAGGTGAAGATGAATCTGCTCGGCACATCAGGAAACCATTCCTGCTCGTGCCCTGCTTCGTACCTAGTCATTTACAAGATTAACAGCCTAACCTTTTCTCTTTGCTGCTCAGTCATATGCTTAAGATAATTAGAGCAACGTGTAATCGTCGCAATACTTATTTGGTATTCCTGCGCAATTTGACGCTGACTCATCTCACCATCTAATAGCATCTGAAAAACTTTTAGCCTGCCCGCGACAGCACTGCGTTCCTCTTCCGTTAGTAACAGCTCAAACAATACAGTTAAATCGTCCTGCGCTTGATGCGATAAGACTTTCTCTAAAACCGAACCCCATTCTGCTCGCATTTTATCTCCTAATTTCAGCCACAATCACGTACTAGTGCGTCATTACAGCGATTGTATCAAGAATGCCAACCACCATGCACTTTTTATAACAACATTAGCTCTTACTAAATAAAACTCATTTGTAACTAAGAGTAACTATTGTGAAAAACGATTGCAGTCAGCAAGATAAAACTATATACATTAGGCGAAAACAGATCACATAACACAATAAAAACGTGAGAATTACCATGAAAAAGACAGCCAAAATGAGCCTTATCGCACTAGCAGCAACTGCGACCCTAGCCACTAGTGCATATGCAAATAACTTTAAAGAAGCCGATGACGCAATCGATTACCGTCAATCTGCATTTAGCATGATTGCCCATAACTTTGGTGACATGGGTGCAATGCTTAAAGGCAAAAAAGAGTTCAACGCTGAAGTTTTTGCTATGCGAGCTGAAAATGTTGCAGCCTTATCAAAGCTACCACTTGAAGGCTTTGTTGCAGGTTCTGATAAAGGTGACACCGAAGCATTAGCTAAAGTCTGGAGTGATAAAGCTGATTTTGATGCCAAGATGAAAACCTTCCAAGAGAACGCCGCGATTCTTGCGCTGGCAGCAAAAAGCGGTGATAAGAAAGAGATGAAGCAAGCCTTTGGCAATACAGGAAAAAGCTGTAAAGGCTGTCATGACGTTTATAAAAAAGACTAACTATAAACGTCAGCCCCTCTAGTCCAGAATTAGAGGCATACTTTCCATTAAGCCAGTCTGAGTCCCGACTGGCTTTTTATTTAAGTCCTTAGAGCATATCAATCACAGGCCACATCAGATAGTTCAGTACCAAAGCGCCCACCACTAAGACTAAAACAAGTGCTTTTAACATGGATGCGAAGGCTAAATTGTTAGCGCTAGAATCTGTGATTTCCGATTCTGGTAGACTTTTATAACCGCTAAACATGGCACCAAGAATTTTATCGCCTTTAATCATGTGCACTCCAACGGCTAACACGTGCATTGCCGCTAAGATTAAAATCAAGTCAAAGTTCTTCTTATGTAACCAAGTTAACCAACTTGCCGTATCTGAGCTAACAAACGAATACAGAGGGCCTTCAGTAAAAATATCGTCGGTTGCAAACAAGCCCGTTATCAGCTGAATACAGATAAGCGTAATTAAGGTCACCACCATGTAACCGCCGACGGGATTATGGCCTATTGATGATGAGATCCCTTCGCGTCGAGTTCGATTGAGGTAGTGAATAACCGTTTTAGGTGAATAAACAAAGTGACTAAAACGAGCCGTATCACTGCCAACGAGTCCCCAGATAAGCCTTACAGCAATCAAAATCATCAAGCCATAGGCAAGAATTTGATGCCACTCCATCTCACCAGCATCGGCTGTCCACCATAACCCACCGAGTAAGCACAGCATACCCCAATGAAAAACACGCGTCGGAAGATCCCACACTTTAATTTTGACCAGATTTTGTTCCATCAACTGTCACTCTTGAAAATTAATTTACCTGAGGAGGTCATTATAAACGCGGAATTACTGAAGAGCTATCGAGTTATTTACACTGATTTTTTTGCTGAAAACACTAAATAAGGGACGACTTATCCAATCCAATATGACCTGATTTTTTGGGGTTTACAAGGAAATTTGGCCAGTTATTGTCTATATTTGTCTAAGTGATCAAATAAAAGGCGAACAGTTTAAAAGAGCCAATAAAACGTGATTTAGATCACGACTTTCATATCTGAGATTGGTAGTCTGAATTCAAGGAAACAACAAAAGGTTCGACATATGATAAAGATTACTAGCAAGCATTTTGAAGTTACTGAGTCTATCCGCGAACGTATTGAAGCCAGATTAGAGAAATTAGCAAGACACGATGTGCAGCTAATTAATCCACACGTAATTATTTTACAGGAGAAGCAAGGGTTTAAAATTGAAGCTTCTGTCGGCATCCCAAGTGCCAAGTTATTTGCCCAGGCGAAACACGACGACCTCTATGCAGCTATTAATGCAATGGGACAAAAGCTGGAGAAACAGCTAAACCGCCTGACTCATAAACCTGAAAGTCAACGTCACGCAACACTTAAAATAGAAGATGATGCCATTGATGACGACTTTGATGACAACCTAGAGGAGGAATACGCAGCTTGATATTATTGTTAAATTTACACGCAAAGCGCACCTTCGGGTGCGCTTTTTATTGCAAAAAACTCAATTAGGCTAAGTTTTTATTGACACTTAAGGCCCCCCGCTTTAGTTTTATTTCAATGAATAAAATCCATACTACGTTTTTTACTTTCTTTTTTATGTCCCCCACCCTCGGAGGCGGAATTTCGGTGTAAAAACGAAAGTGAAAATTCCAAAGCCTCCCACATGGGAGGCTTTTTTATATCAGCTAAGGTAAGCATACATTGTCCTGCTTATCACTAGGGTATTAATACTAAGCGCAATACAAGAGTCAGAGGCTAAGATGAGTAAACCACAACCCTTAAATCACACTCGAGAGCAGATCACCAGTCTCGATAATGAACTGCTGGCTCTGCTAGCAAAGCGCAGAGAATTAAGCCTAGATGTCGCACGCAGTAAAGAAGTCGATGTCAGACCAATCCGCGATACTACCCGGGAAAAAGAGCTGTTATCACGTCTTGTAAAACAGGGGCGTGAGCAAGGATTAGATGCCCATTATGTCATCTCACTCTATCAAAGCATCATCGAAGACTCAGTGCTTAACCAGCAAGCTTATTTACACGGCCGCGCAAATCCAGAAACCCAACAGCAGCAATATTGTATCGCCTACCTTGGCGCTAGAGGTTCATACTCCTATCTAGCTGCCAGCCGATACTGCGATAGACGCCAAGTGGAGATGCAAGATTTAGGCTGCAAAAGTTTCGATGAAATAGTACAAGCCGTTGAATCTGGCCACGCCGACTATGGCTTCCTGCCAATAGAAAATACCTCTTCAGGCTCTATTAACGAAGTGTATGACGTATTACAGCACACCAGTCTTGCTATTGTTGGGGAAACCACCATCGAGGTTGGTCACTGCTTACTGGCCAATAGCGGCAGCACTATTAGTGACATCAAAACAGTTTATGCACATCCTCAGCCGATTAGTCAATGCAGTCGCTACTTAAGTCAGCACGGTGAATTCAAACTAGAGTATTGCTCTAGTAGTGCAGAAGCGATGGAAAAAGTCTGTAATGCAAATGATAACAGTGTCGCTGCTATCGGTAGTGCAGAAGGCGGCGCCTTGTATCAATTAGAAGCGATTGAAGCAGATCTTGCCAATCAAAAAATTAATCAAAGCCGCTTTATCGTTGTCGCAAGAAAGGCTGTTGAAGTGCCATCGCAGCTTCCAGCAAAGTGCACACTGATCATGGCTACAGGCCAAAAGCCTGGCGCACTCGTTGAGGCCTTACTTGTGTTAAAGGCGCGTAATCTTAATATGAGTAAACTCGAATCTCGTCCTATTCCTGGCACGCCTTGGGAAGAGATGTTCTATTTAGATATCGATGCCAATCTATCAAGCGAGCCGATGCAAGCTGCGCTTAAAGAGTTAGAGCGCACCACTCGCTTTATTAAAGTGCTCGGTTGCTATCCCTGTGAAACCGTTAAGCCTACTCAACTGAGTAATAGCCAGTTGATGATTGAGCCTAACACCTCTAAGTCGACCACTGTTGCAGCAACAACCAGTAGTAAGCAACAGCGCTTTAGTAAGCAATATAAGAGTGAGTCTACGCAAGTTATCTGCGGCCAGCTAAACCTAGGAGCCGGTAATATCGGTGCGATAGCTCAAGTACAACTCCCCCTAGAGCTTCAGCAAGTTGAGCAGCTAGCAAAAGAGCTTAAAGAATCAGGTTTCCAAGCCGTTGCGATACAGGGATTAAACCAGCAAAGCGATGTCATTAACTCCATCAATAAGTTTAAGCATGCTCTCGCACAATTTGATTTAGTTTGTGTCCTTGTCATTGAACATGAAACCGATTTAACCATGGCGACTCAGTTTGCAGATGTAGTCATGCTATCGGGGAATCTAATGTATAACCAAGCCATTTTAACCCAACTTGGCTCTTTACTGGTTCCGGTTATAGTCGAGCGCAATACCATGGCTAGCGTCGATGATCTGCTTAATGCAGCAGAGGTTATCTTGAGCCAAGGTAATCAACAACTTATCTTGTGTGAATCAGGGGTCACAACCCTTAATAACTCAGGAAAACCATCACTGGATCTAGCGGCATTGGTTGAGCTAAAAGCCCTGAGTCACTTACCTATTTTGGTCAATCCAAGCTACGCGATTGAAGCAGAACAAATGCCTACATTTGTTAAGGCGATAAAACAGTTAAAAGGCGATGGTGTCATGGTGAATTTAAGTGCTATTGAGCAAGCATCAAAAGCTGACTCTACAACGCTCTTCAATGAGCTATTAGGCAATCTATACCATTAGCTTACGGGTAAATTTATATTAGTCTTTTATATCAGCATCTTGAAAGTTAGTCTCTCGATATAAGTTATTTGATATAGTCAGCTTAATAGCGATGGCTTATACAGACAATTTGATAGCGATAGCTTGATATTGATTATTTGATAGCGGCGGCTTGATAAAGAAACTGATATTCATTATCAAACCGCGTCTGAATTGAAATTAGCGTTTACGCTGAGCAGCTTGCTCAGCGTTACTTTTATCAATCAACCGAGGGATCGTTGTCCCTTGGACTAAGATAGAAAAAACCACCACAGCGTAAGTCATCACCATTAGCAGCTCTCGCAGGTCTATATTGCTGCCACTCATGACAATTATGCCGGTAGGTAAACTCATCGCCATCGCTAACGCTAAGCCGCCACGTAATCCTCCCCATACCAAGATTTTTTCTGCATAAGAGTTATAGTGCCTAAAACGCCTAAAGCCAAAATAAGGTAGATAAATGCTGATAGTGCGCCCAATTAACACTATCGGGACAGCAAGCAGCATAAACCACCACAACTCAACATCGAAATGAATGAGTAGCAGTAGTAAGCCTAATAGCAGAAACAATAATGAATTGAAAAATGACTCTATTAATAACCAGAAACTCTCTAGGTGTCCTTGCTCCTCTTCCTTTAGCAACTTAGGCACACTCACATTGCCAATGATAATTCCGGCTGCGACCATGGCTAGGGGCCCTGAAACCCCCAACATATCGGCCCCAATGTAACCTGCACTCGGCACCAATAATGTCATCAGTAAATACTGCGTTCGCTCTTCAGAGAAATGCAGCATGCCATGTAGAATAGCGGCCAATACTCCACCGTAGAGTAGACCGCCTAACGCTTCTCTAATAAAAAGCTTACTTACATCAATAAATGTTAACGGCTCAGTTGAAAACGCGACTTGTGAAACGGTGATAAAAATTACCAAACCAATACCGTCATTGAAGAGCGATTCACCCTCAACCTGAGTGGCAATATCTTCTGGCGCGCCAAGCTGTTTAATGATTGCCAACACCGCAATAGGATCCGTTGGCGAAATCAGTGCACCAAATAGCAGGCAATAACTAAAGTTTAGGGGTAAACCGATAGCAATAGCGAATAGGTACAGCAAGCTACCAACAACAAATGTTGATATTAGCGTCCCCACAAAAGCCAGTATGAATATTTCCCACTTTTGTTTTTTTAATATATTGAGCTTAATCTGTA
The DNA here is from genome assembly GCF_052977065.1 of Shewanella sp. 125m-1. Lineage (NCBI taxonomy): Bacteria > Pseudomonadati > Pseudomonadota > Gammaproteobacteria > Alteromonadales > Shewanellaceae > Shewanella > Shewanella sp. 125m-1. Next base: position 94,551 of record NZ_JBRILT010000001.1, on the reverse strand, counting down.
ACGTGCCAGCAAACAGTAAAAAACCCAGCATTCCATTAAGCAGTAGAGCTGTAAAATCAAGCTGCTCGAGATCGGTCACTAAGGTTGAATAAATTTTTATACCAAAGATCTTACCGGCCACCAAAATAGCTAAGCTCAAACACAATGCCAGTGCAGTAATAGTGACGGTTTGTTGCCAACGATGTAAACGTGAAGAGACAAGAGATATCACCAGAGAAAGCACAGAAAGTAGACATAAGATTTCGTAACTAGTCACAGTGAAGTCTCATTAAGCAAAAGGGAGGGGGGAAATAACAGAGATTAGATTATGCGGCCTTCAATTAAGCTCAGCCAACCTTTAATCACTCTGCCGCTAAACCATATCGCACCGCCAACATAGAGCGTGGCACTTAACCACGGCTGAGCACACAAATACCCGGTTAACATGACTAAAAATAGGCCGAGGATAGACCAACGCTGCCAACGTAAATGGATTGCCAGCATGCTATTGGCATTTTGCTGTGGCTGATACAGATTAATAACAAGACTAAGGGCTGTGGGCACTAACATTATCGGAAAGCATGCCATCAGCGCATACAGGAAGTGTGCGAGATTTTTATCTTGCAGCGCTAGTGATTGAGAATGTAATGTTGATGCCATACGCCACTCCAAAAAGAAATAAGAGACAGGCGCAATTCCATCACGACCTATCATTAACCTTACTTTCTCATGATGAGTTACGCAACTTTCACGCCTGATTTATTTCAGATTTTCATGCCATTGACTTAGCGCTTAGGTTTATATACTTACAGTTCTAAGGTCACATCTGACTTTAATTTAGTTGAACATGCTAGCACAAAGCCCTGTGCGACCTCATCAGGTGTCAATGCCATTTGGCTTGTAGACTCGGTTTCTCCCTTAACAACCCTACACTTGCATGCACCGCAAACACCTGAACGACAGGCAGCAAGAATAGGTAACCCTTCGGCTTCAATGCCGTCCAATACGGTTTGTTCTGCAGACAAGGTTCGGCTTTTATCACCGATCATCAACATAAAACCGCTTGTCTCTGCGTTAATAGCTGTAGTTTGCGCTTTTGCTGCAGCCAGTTCGGCGCTATCCCCTTTAAAGCTACCAAAGCTTTCCTGGTGGAAATGCGTCATATCAAAGTCTAACGACTCAAGTAATGCTTTTACTGCTTTCATATAAGGCTCAGGGCCACATACAAAAACCGTTCGAGTTTTAAAGTCTGGTACCAATCTCGCTAAGTTATCAACATTTAGACGCCCAGGCAGATTATCGATATAAGGACTCGCTTGCTCACTAACCTCTTCTAAAATGTAGTTAAGCTTAAATCGGGCGCTGCGCTCAGCCATCTGTGAAATAGACGCTTCAAATATAAGATCGTTACTAGATTTTGCACTATGAAGAAAGCTCACATCTGGGCCAACTTCGGTATCGGTTAACCAACGAGACATGGAGTACATAGGCGTGATACCGCAGCCAGCACTTAAAAACAGATACTTTTGCGCTTGAATATCAACTAAATTAAATACGCCATCGGGGCCGAGAGCTCGCACCATATGACCGACTTCAAGGTTATCGGCTAAGTAGTTTGAAACCTTGCCACCTGCAATACGCTTAATGGTTAGTACAATAGAATATGGACGTGAAGGTGACGAGCTTATGGTATAGCTACGAGCAATTTTCTCACCATTAATTTCCAGCAATAAAGTAAGAAACTGACCGGGCTTAAAATGAAACTTAACTGGAGTGGCAGCTTGAAATCTAAAGCTGATAACATCGTGAGTCTCATTCCATTTTTCCACACACACCAGTTGATGTTCCCCAGACTGCCATTGCTGAGCCGAAAAAGATTCTAAATGAGAAGTTTGCTTATTCATTGCCATATTCACGCTATACCTACCTATCAAACTAAGTTGTTAACCCTTAAACTAAAAATGGCCACACATTGGTGACCATTTTAAACTTACTTATCACCCGTATCGATGCAGTTACGCTACATTAAGGATGCGATTTAGATCTGCTTCTACAGTTGTGGTGTTACGAAGACCAAACTTCTCTTCTAGCACTTTGGCCAAGTTAGGCGTTAGGAATGCTGGTGCCGTAGGACCTGTCATGATGTCCTTCACACCCAGTGATAATAGTGTCAATAACACGACAATGGCTTTTTGTTCAAACCATGAAAGTACTAAGGTAAGTGGCAATTCATTAATATCGCACTCAAATGCTTCAGACAGTGCAATAGCAAGCTGAATCGCAGAGTAAGCATCATTACACTGGCCAATATCCAATAGACGTGGAATACCGTTGATGTCACCAAACTCAAGTTTGTTGAACTTATATTTACCACAGCCTAATGTCAGAATAATCGAATCCGCTGGCGCTTGAGTCGCGATATCCGTGAAGTAACCACGCTCTTGCTTGTCACCGTCACATCCACCGACCAAGAAGAAATGCTTGATTGCACCGCTCTTCACATTCTCGATTACAGTAGGTGCAGCAGCCATCAGCGCATTACGAGCAAAACCTATGGTGATTAGATGGGGGATCTCATCATAGATAAAGCCTTCTAAAGACTCAGCTTTAGCAATTACTTCACTGAAATCATCACCAACAATGTGGGTTACACCAGGCCAGCCTACAATGCTACGCGTGAAGATACGGTTTGAGTAATCACCCACATTTGGGTCAATAATACAGTTTGATGTCATTACTACTGCACCAGGGAATGTCGCAAATTCTTTTTGCTGATTCTGCCATGCACTGCCGTAATTGCCCACTAAGTGTGGATACTTTTTAAGTTCAGGGTAAGCCAGTGCAGGTAACATCTCACCGTGGGTGTAAACGTTAATACCTTTGCCTTGGGTTTGTTCAAGAATAAGCTCAAGATCTTTCATGTCATGACCAGACACTAAGATAGCCTTACCCTTTACAGATTTAGTGTTAACTTGCGTTGGCTCTGGGTGACCAAAGGCATGGGTTTCCCCTTCATCGAGCATTGCCATTACGCGGTAGTTAAGCTGACCAATCTGCATTGCTGTATTAAATAGCTTATCGGCATCAACTGAGTCTTCACCAAGAAAAGCCATGATCTCGTGGAACTCGCCAGCCACTTCATCGCTGGTTTGCTCAAGTACGCGAGCATGCTCCATATAGGCTGCTGCGCCTTTAAGGCCGTATAAGCAAAGTAAACGTAAACCCATAATATCTTCATGGACTTCATCTTTACCACGGTTAGGCACAGCTTGAAGCGCTTGAGATAGCATTTCAGGCTTAGTCGCGCCTAATACCAACTGCATAGGCGCATTCATTGGCTTGGCTTCAATGCTTAGTTCACCGCACTTAGCTTCGTATGCCGACTTTAAACGGTTACGGAAAGTTTCAGCTTGGGTGGTATAAGCAATGATACGCTCATCATCAAAGTTAACGTTGGTCAGTGTCGCGAAAAATGCCTTTGGCACAAAGGTATCAATCTCATGGTCGATAATGCCGACTTCACGAGCAAGGGCCGCGTATGACGACACACCTTGGAGAATATAGATAAGAAGATCTTGTAAGTCTGAGGTATCAGACGACTTACCGCACATACCTTGCGTGTAGCTACAGCCATTACCCGCAGGTGTTCTAATTGTTTGCTCACATTGAATACAAAACACGACACTAACTCCTATATTTTAATCATGCATCTCATCTGCATGTTTTGATGTTAGTGTACGCTTCTTGACGAATTGCAAAAGGGTTTTCTAACAACAAAAGCTAAAACTATGAAAGAGATCACTTTAAGTGTTAACTAATAAACACTTAAAGTACTGAAGGAATATAAAATAAAAAGCTTTATTTTCAGTGATTAATGCAAGCGCAGGAGCCGAGGGTAGCGACGTTATCTCAAGATGCATTCGCAAGAGTGAAGTTTTTAAGTAGTGATAAGCATGACCAAAAATGCGCAGTCATTCAATTAAAGGTAAGTAAAGCAAAAGCAAAAAAAGGCGCCTAAGCGCCTTTTCAATTTAAGGATTACGAGCAGTTATTAGCCAGTCTTCATGTCGTTTACTGATTGCAACATCGCACGACTCTCACGTTGGAATTGCGGCGCAAAATCACCAAACCAGCGAGACACCTCTGCAAACTGAGCCACAAACGCATCGCGATTGCCGGACTTTAAAATAGATAACGCCTGAGAGTAGTTATCTAAGTAATCGCTGATCGCAACAAGGCTTTCCTCTTGAGCGAAGATAATATCAGCATATAACTCAGGGCTTTGGGCAAATAAGCGTCCTACCATAGCCAGCTCTAAGCGGTAAATTGGCGAGCTAAACTGTAGCAATGACTCAATATCTGCTTCCTCTTTGTAAAGGTTCAAGCCATATACAAAAGAGGAAAAATGTCGCATGGCTTGCACCAATTGCATCGCTTTATCGTGTTTGCTTGGCTCAGCTTCAACAATTCGAGCTCCCCAAATCTCAATCTGCTCTATCAGCCATTGATAAGCCTGTTGCTCGCGGCCGTGACACACGACGACAACTTGCTTTGCAAGGCTGCCTACATCTGGACCAAACATAGGGTGTAAGCCAAGCACGGGGCCAGAGTGCGCCGCCAGCATCGCCTCCACTGGTGCTCCTTTGATGGAAGTCAAATCGGCCAAGATGCAATCTTTAGGTAAGTTTGTCAGTTGCTCAGCAATTAATTCACAGGTAATGTTTATCGGCACGGTGACAATAACCAAGCCTGCCCCCTCAAAGATGCTTTCGCTGTTTATCCAATCATCTTTATCAAGCGTTTTTACCTGATAACCAGAAAGCGTTAACATCTGTGAGAACAACCCACCTAACTTACCTTCCCCCCCCACAATAACCACATGACCCAAATCAGCCTTAATTTGCTTAAAGCCTACGTCCTTTTCATTAAGGTAAGACTCACGCATAAGGCGACGTAAAATATCTTCAATGAGTTGCGGCGCGACATTCATCGCTTTCGCTTCAGCACGTCTTTTCGCTAGCATATTAGCTTCACGCTGCGGCGCGTAAATTGGCAAACCTGCACCATGTTTTACCGCGCCAACTTGTGCAACAAGATCTAAACGTTTTCTCAGTAAATGCAGTAACTGCTGATCGACACCGTCAATCAAACCTCTCAGGTTCTCAAGCTCTGCTGTAGTCTTCTCATTCATCAATCTTTCTTCCATCAGCCATTTGCTACTTTCAGCATATCAAATCGAGTCGGTAATATTGGGGCTAATAAGCTAGCACCATCTCGTAACAAGTTTTCCGTGGTTTGCCAGTCTATACAAGCATCGGTCACCGATACACCGTAAGCCAGTTGATTCATCGGTATGTCACTACTTTGCTTACCAGCATTGAGGTGGCTTTCTAGCATAACACCAATAATAGATTGATTACCTACAGCAATTTGATTAAATACATCTTCACATACAGGCTTTTGTTTATTGTGATCTTTCGACGAATTCCCATGGCTGCAATCAACAATCAAGCGTGCATTAAGCTTTGCCGCATGTAACTGCTGTTCGCACTCAGCGACACTTGCTGCGTCATAATTTGGGGTTTTACCGCCACGTAAAATAACATGTCCATCTGGATTACCGGCAGTTTGTAGTAGTGCCACCTGACCTTGTTGATTAATCCCCATGAAGCGGTGCCCACTCGCGGCCGACTCTAGCGCATTTATCGCAACGCCCAGCTTGCCGTCAGTGCCGTTTTTAAAGCCAACTGGCATAGAAAGACCCGAGGCCATTTCTCGGTGAGTCTGAGATTCTGTTGTACGTGCGCCAATTGCAGACCAGGTAATGAGTTCTGACATGTATTGCGGACTGATAGGATCCAGGGCTTCGGTCGCAACAGGTAACTCAAGCTCAGCAAGCCAAATCATTAGCTCTCTTGCTTGTCTTAGACCTTTATCAACATCAAATGATTCATTCATATCAGGGTCATTAATCATGCCCTTCCAGCCAACCGTTGTACGCGGTTTTTCAAAGTAAACACGCATCAATACAAAAAACTGCTCGCCGAGCTCATTATGAAGTTTCTTAAGCTTCAAAGCGTACTCTTTAGCGGCATCGATATCATGAATTGAGCAAGGACCAGAGATCACAAGCACACGATTATCACGTTTGTGTACGATATCTGACACGGTTTTTCGGGCATTTAGCACATATTGATAAGCATGCTTAGACAGAGGCAGATCGCGCTTTAACTCCTCAGGAGTCACGAGAACTTGCTCAGAACTGATATGAACATTATTAATTGTGTCTTGTTGCATGATAACCACCTGCCTTTATCTCTTATCTGCTTTGCGCTAACAGTCTTTATGTCACTGAAGAACGTCTCAACTTATATTTTAAGCTCGGTTTTATCGTCCGAACCGAGCATCACCGTAACGGTACACCATTACACCTTAAGAACACTATGCCTAGATGAAGCGGTGAGATCAAGCGACGTTTTCTATAAATGAAAATTTCTAATCTAGCTTTCGTAAATACGGCTGAAGAGTAATACCAATAACATGAAGATTCAGGAAAGAAATTGAAAAGCCCATTAAATTTAGGCAACAAAAAACCGCCATATAGGCGGTTTCTCGTGCGAACACTGCATCTTTTTTATAGCAAGTACTAAATTACTTAGTAGCAAGCTTCTCACGGATACGTGCAGACTTACCTGAACGATCACGTAGATAGTAAAGCTTAGCACGACGAACACGGCCGCGACGCTTAACTTCGATGCTAGAGATGATTGGGCTGTGAGTCTGGAACGCACGCTCAACACCTTCACCATTAGAGATTTTACGTACTGTGAATGCAGAGTGAACGCCGCGGTTACGCTTAGCGATTACAACGCCTTCGAACGCCTGTAGACGCTCTTTACCGCCTTCTACAACACGTACTTTAACAACTACTGTATCACCGGCACCAAATTGTGGTACGTCGGTTTTCATTTGCTCTTCGTTGAGCATTTTGATGATGTTATTCATTAAATAAACTCCATACTAGTAATAACTGCGCTTCGACTAATCATCTTGTTTGATGGTGTCAACAAATTCAGCTAATAGCTTCTCTTGTTCGCCAGTCAGAGCTAGATTTTCAAGTAATTCTGGTCGTCTCAACAAAGTCCTACCTAGGCTTTGCTGTAGACGCCAGCGTCTAATATGTTCGTGGTTACCACTTAACAATACGGCTGGAACATCCAGGCCATCCAAACTTTCAGGACGCGTATAGTGGGGGCAATCCAGTAATCCATCAGAGAAAGAATCTTGCTCTGCGGAAGCTTGTTTTCCTAGCACGCCAGGAACCAATCTAGATACTGAATCAATCAAAGTCATCGCTGGAAGTTCACCGCCCGAAAGCACGTAATCTCCTATCGACCACTCTTCGTCCACTTCAGTTTGAATAATACGTTCATCGACACCTTCGTATCGACCACACACTAAAACCAAACTGGATGATTGCGCTAACTCTTCAACGCCTTGCTGTGTCAGCTTACGGCCTTGAGGAGAAAGGTAGATCACCTTTGCCTCTTTTCCAGCTGCAGCTTTTGCTGCATGGATGGCATCACGTAGAGGCTGCACCATCATTAACATTCCAGGGCCACCACCATAAGGGCGATCATCCACTGTTTTATGTTTATCATGGGTGAAATCTCGAGGATTCCACGTTTGCAACTCTAGCAACCCTTTGCTAACTGCACGACCCGTTACACCAAAGTCTGTTACGGCACGAAACATCTCGGGAAACAGGGTTACTACCCCTAACCACATATGTTGTACCTCGACTTAGAAGTCCGGATCCCAATCCACTAAAATCTGTTTTGCTGCCAGGTCCACCTTTTGGATGAACTGGTCAGTAACAAAGGGAATCATACGTTCCGCTTTGCCAAAGCCATCTTTTGCGTTAGCTTTAACTAGAAGTACGTCATTCGATCCTGTTTCCACGATCTCCTGAACGGTACCCATGTTGTAGCCTTTGGTATTAGTCACTTCACATCCGATCAGATCTCGCCAGTAGAATTCATCTTCTGGTAAATCTTGCATCTGCTCAGCAGGCACAGCAATCTCACAATTAGTAAGCGCTTGAGCCTCATCCCGTGTTGTTACGCCTTCAAGACAAGCGACAACCGCTTTACCCTGAAAACGCCACTGGGCGACTTTAACCTCGCGCCATTCACCTTGCTCTTTAATAAGCCAAGGAGAATAGTCAAAGATACCTTCAACAGAGTCGGTATAGGTAGTGATCTTCAACCAACCTTTAATGCCAAAACTGGAACCTAATTTCCCAAGGATGACGGGTTCTTGTTTACTACTCATCAATCTATACCCTAACGCTATTAAGCAGCTGCTTTACGAGCGTCTTTGATCAGTTTTGCTACACGATCAGTAGTAGCAGCACCGTTAGCAACCCAATGCTCAACACGGTCAAGATCTAAGCGTAGAGCTTCTTCTTGGCCACGAGCTACTGGGTTAAAAAAGCCAACGCGCTCGATGAAACGACCGTCACGGGCGTTACGGCTGTCAGCTACAACGATGTTATAAAATGGACGCTTTTTTGCGCCGCCACGAGCTAAACGAATGGTAACCATGCGTTTGGTATCCTCTAATGATTTGCTTTTTATCAAGCAAAAATAAAAACTGAAACTCCGTGTTCGCGAAGAGCCCCAGATAGAAAGCCGGCAGATTTTACCTGACTGACCGGCGAATGCAACCGTAATCGGCGTTTTTTACGCCTAAAACGATTTACAGACCAGAGCAAGTTTCACTCTAGTCTGTAAATTTAGCTATGCAGAATATTCTAAATGCCTAGCGGCCTGGCATTTTCATGCCTGGTGGTAACATACCACTCATGCCACGCATCATTTTTTTCATGCCGCCTTTCGCTGACATTTTCTTCATCATTTTCTGCATTTGAGTAAACTGCTTAAGTAAGCGGTTCACATCTTGAATTTGTGTGCCGCTGCCCAGCGCGATTCTACGCTTACGTGAACCCTTGATAATATCGGGACGTTGGCGCTCACCTGGCGTCATAGAATTGATAATCGCTTCCATCTGCCCAGTCATCTTGCCATCTTGAACTTGAGCAAGTGCTTCTGGTGGTAATTGCCCCACACCAGGTAGCTTCTCAATCATGTTCATCATGCCGCCCATGTTCTTCATCTGTTGCAGCTGTTCGCGGAAATCTTCTAAATCAAAGTTGCCGCCTTTTTTTACTTTAGCTGCAAGCTTCATCGCCTTTTCTTGGTCTACACCACGCTCAACCTCTTCAATAAGAGAAAGAACGTCGCCCATACCTAGAATACGTGATGCGACACGATCTGGGTGGAATGCTTCTAACGCATCGGTCTTTTCACCCACACCTAAGAATTTAATTGGTTTACCCGTAATGTGGCGAATCGATAATGCTGCACCGCCTCGTGCATCACCATCGACTTTGGTCAGTACCACACCGGTTAACGGTAGCGCTTCATTAAAGGCTTTTGCTGTGTTTGCCGCATCTTGACCCGTCATGGCATCAACCACGAACAATGTCTCAACCGGGTTCACCGTAGCATGAAGCTCTTTAATTTCATCCATCATGGCTTCATCGACGTGCAAACGACCTGCAGTATCGACAATAACCACATCAATGAACTTAAGCTTTGCGTGTGCAATTGCAGCCTTAGCGATATCAACAGGCTTTTGGCTCACATCTGACGGGAAGAATTCAACTTCAACTTCAGCGGCTAAGGTTTCTAGCTGTTTAATCGCCGCTGGACGGTATACGTCGGCAGACACAACGAGAACAGACTTCTTCTCGCGTTCACGCAAGAATTTAGAGAGCTTTGCAACACTGGTGGTTTTACCCGCACCTTGCAAACCCGCCATCATGATCACTGCAGGCGGTTGAGCCGATAGGTCTAAAGCTTCATTCGCTTCGCCCATCGCATTTTCAAGTTCGCTTTGAACGATCTTAATAAAGGCTTGGCCTGGACTTAGACTCTTTGAAACCTCTTGTCCAACAGCGCGTTCTTTAACGCTATTTACGAATTCACGAACCACAGGCAAGGCAACATCGGCCTCAAGAAGTGCCATGCGGACTTCGCGTAAGGTTTCCTTAACGTTTTCTTCCGTTAAGCGACCACGGCCACTGATATTTTTCAGAGTCCGTGACAATCTGTCAGTTAAGTTCTCAAACATTATCCAGTTCTTTACCGTTTAAAATTTACATTGATGGGGCTGTATTATAGCGATGCCCAGATATTATGCTACAGAATGACGCAAGTTACTTTTACAACTCAGTGCAGTGAAACGTAAAAAATCACTAAAAATCGTCAATAAGATAAAAAATCGACCTATTTTTGCAACCAAGGTCACTGCCCAAATCCCTTCCGCTCATGCTATTCTACACAATAATATTACATGCTAACTTAATGAATAAAGTCGAAACGACTTTAATGGCTAGACTCAAGGCTATATTTAGCTCACTCAGTGATTTAACTCATGCTTGAATCACGCTACTATGCGAGTCGTTTGGTCAACTTTTAATGCATTGTTAGAACATTAGGTCCTTAAAAACAAAGTAGGTTAATACTCGATGGTCATTTTCTCAGCTACAGCCATGTTGTTCTATAGTATTGCTTTGGTTCTCGTCGCAAGCCGACTTTTTCATGTTGATGGACCAAACAGAAAATTAATTGCAGTCTTTGCCGCGCTCGGCGTGGTGTTTCATGCTGCGGCATTGTCACAAGCTATCATCACAGGTGATGGACAAAACTTTAGCTTAACCAACGTGATTTCGATGGTTAACTGGATTATCACGTTCAGTTTCACCATTTTACTTTTTAGACTCAAAGTCATTGTTGTTTTACCGGTTGTCTTTGCCTGTTCAGTAATATCAGTGGCCTTGCTTTGGCTAGTACCGCCTGAGTACATCATCCATTTTGAAGTTCACCCGGATGTTTTAGTGCATGTTGTCTTGTCGCTTATGGCCTACAGTGCCCTGATGATTGCAGCCCTGTACGCGATTCAGCTGGCAATCATTCAAAACCGCCTAAAGAGTAAGAAATTAATAATGACTTCGGCAATGCCACCGCTAATGACAGTAGAGAAGCAGCTGTATCACTTAGTGATTGTAGGGGTGATTTTATTAAGTCTGTCACTTGCTACAGGCTTTATCTTCCTCGACGACATGTTTGAAGAAGGTAAAGGTCATAAGGCTGTTCTTTCTATCATGGCTTGGTGTGTGTATATCGCCATGTTAGCCCAGCAGTACTGGGTAGGTTGCCGCATTAGAACCGCTGTTGCTTACACTTTGACTGGTGCGGTCTTGCTGTCACTGGCCTACTTTGGTGCTCGTATTGTAAAAGAACTCATTCTCAGCTAATGCCACCACTTTCGTCATTTAGCCCATCTTCAAATGATGGGCTAAACTTGACACCCCTTTGAAAGTTCTGTAATTACTAATTTTTATAGCACTTTATTCAATGTTTATTCGCCTCTATCTTTAAAACAACAGCGGAGCTCCAAAGTTTGGACGATATATCCACTGGCGCACTTTTATCTATTTTGTTCGTCTTGATTCTACTCTCAGCCTATTTCTCAGGCTCAGAAACCGCCATGATGTCGCTCAATCGCTATCGCTTACGCCACCTGGCTAACAGTGGTCATAAAGGTGCCATTCGCGCCATAAAGATGCTTGAACGTCCTGATAGGCTCATTGGCTTAATTCTTATCGGTAATAACTTAGTTAATATTTTGGCCTCAGCCATCGCAACCATTATTGGTATGCGCTTATTTGGTGACATGGGGGTCGCCATTGCCACAGGTGTATTAACGTTAGTCGTGTTAGTCTTTGCTGAAGTCACCCCAAAAACCGTTGCGGCTCTTCACCCTGAACGTATCGCATTCCCCTCTAGCTATATCCTTCGCGTGCTATTAGTCATATTGTCGCCCTTCGTTAAAGTTGTAAATTTCATTACCTCAAGCTTCTTACGTTTACTCGGGATCCGATCTGTTAAAGCCGATGATGCTTTGAGCCAAGAAGAACTGCGTACAGTTGTGAATGAGGCGGGCGCCTTAATCCCTCGGCGTCACCAAGAGATGTTATTGTCGATTATGGATCTAGAAAACGTCACTGTAGATGACATCATGATCCCGCGTTCAGACTTATACGCTATCAACATTAATGATGATTTTAAGAGCATTAACAAACAAGTTATTCAAAGCCCGCACACCCGTGTTTTACTCTATCGAGACACCGTTGATGATGCCGTTGGTTTTGTGCATTTACGCGATGCACTTCGTCTGCAATCTAAGGGACAATTTAGTAAATCATCATTACTTCGAGCAGTAAAGGAGCTGTATTTCATTCCTGAAGCCACACCTCTTAACGTGCAATTGTCTAATTTTCAGCACAATAAAGAACGTATTGGCCTTGTGGTCGACGAATACGGCGATATTCAGGGCTTAGTGACATTGGAAGATATTTTAGAAGAGATTGTAGGAGACTTTACCACCTCAATGGTGACCACCGCGAGTGAGGATATCACCCAACAGCAAGATGGTAGTTATCTGATTGAAGCGAGTATCAACATCCGCGACTTAAACAAAGAGATGGCTTGGCACTTTCCGATTGATGGACCTAAAACCATTAACGGCCTAGTCCTTGAATATCTCGAAGAGATCCCTGAACCAAACACATCAATGCGTTTGTACGGTTACCCGCTAGAGGTCATTGATGTTGCAGACAACATGATAAAAACAGTCAGAGTGTTGCCGCAGCATTATCAGTCACCTAAAAAAGATAAATAATCGTTTATCCAGATTGACATAAAAAAGGCGCTGTTAGCGCCTTTTTTATGGGTGAGCGACTCAATCAAACAAGTTAATTAAGTCGTTTTTTTAGCTGTTTCTATCGCTCTACGTTTATCTCTGGCCATAGGCGTAATCTCTGCTAACAAGCTCTTTTCCATACCCAGCATAAAATAAATCTCTGCCATTAAGAAAAAAGGTCCAATGAGCAATTGATTAAGATCATCTACAAATGCAGGCTTGGCTTTTTCATAGTGGTGGCCAATAAACTGAATGACCCAACCAACAAAAAATACAGCAACAGCAATCCATAATGCACCTGGCATTTGCGCCACCAGACTTGAAGTGTAAAGCACTGGAATAATAAACAGGGCTAAGCCAATCGCTAATCTAAAGTGCAAAAACACGTAATAGATGAGTACCCCAACAGCAAAAATAGTCGCAATATTAAAGCTGATCACCGGGTCATTAAACACCGCAAAGTTTAGCGGGATCAAATTGAGTAATAAAAACAATGACCAGATAATCAGTGGGATCCCAATAAAGTGGGTCTTAATGTTTTTCGGGTTTAAATGCACACTCTTATAGGTCGATAACTGCTCTTCGGCGGATTTCATCTGTTCTTCTCCATATAGGCTTGCCAGTATAAAAACTTGGCTGAACCTTAGTTTCTAACGTAACGATTGTATTTGGTTCAACTTGTTACGAGTCTCGCAAATATCGCGATAACCTCTTCTCAGGCTCAGTCCCGTTAACCGCCAACAAATTTAACTAAATATTAACCTAATGGATCTTGTCACATTTTAATAGCGTAAAAGTTCAAAAGAGCTTTTTATGGTTGGCTGACTCTCCAATAAAGCAGCTTATGCTAAGTCGCCGCCCTCAGCAGAGGATAGAGTTCATCTAGCAGCTAGTCCGTCGTTGAATAGGTCACCCATTTAGCAGAGTCATCATCATAGTAGCTTTCCTGTGTGACCTTACCTTTGCCATCAAGCTTTTTAATCACCACCGCCAGGCCATTCTCATCATAGATTTTAATCTGTTTATCTGTCACCACACCGTTGACATAGGTACGCTTGAATATTAACTGACCATTACAGTGATATTTAGCAAACTCGCCATCTTCTAAGCCCATATTGTAATGCTCGCGAGAATCAACCCGACCATTTTCACCACAAAAGGTTAACTGCACCCCATGGCGAGTACTTAACGGGTTATAGCCATAATGCTCCTCTGAGCGCCGCTTGCCATCTGAGCCATAGGTTTCTAATATCCCGCTGTTACTTGCTCTGTCGTAGTTAAATTTACTTCTTAAACGGCCACTACGATAGTAAGTTTTCTCATTAAGTTTTTTATAATCTGCATAAATGAATTCACTATTACTCTCAAGCTCGCCGCTTGCATAATAGTCCTTGTGACGCTGGCGCTTTTCACCATCAACAAAATAATACAGGCGCCATTCTCGGCCTTTTTCATAACTGATACTCTCGACTTCTTTGTCGCCTTCAAATCGCTTATAGCTGAGGATTACGCCCTGCTCATTATAAAGCCAGTGCTCCGTTTTTACGCCTGCTTGGTAAAACCTCACCCATTGCGGCTTTCCTGTAGTCGAAAAGTGGTAACTAATCTGTTTTCCATCTAACTTACCTGCCTTATACCAAGCGGTTTCAGTCAGTTGATTATTGAGCGTCGAGAAGCTATAGCCGTGCTCGAGTCCATCTTGATACTGAGTCACTCTATAAAACGCCTTGCCATAAGCATAATTAGTCGCTATGCCAGTAAACAGCTTGCCTCGATAAGACTCAGGGCAATCACTTTGATATTGCGCGCTGCAGCGAGTTTGCTCTAAATCGTCCTCACTAACCGGAAGCTGTATATCATTGCCGCATGCCGATAGTAACCACACACTTATCAGCAGCATTAATAGGGACGTTATTCGCTTTAATCTTTGGGTATACAGCATAATCATTACTCAATGTGGTTAGAGGTATTTGGCTGGCAAGCCTAATACACAAAATAAAACACGTTGATAAAACATCAACTTAAACAGCTGCACAATACACAGAGTTAACTGGGTTCTCAAACTGCCTTGGCAATTACGCTGACTTTATTGGCAGTTTCGCAACTCAAATCACTATATTCTGTCAAAGTTAGCCAAAACACCCATCCTCAGGCCGCTCCAAGGCAATGATTAACGCTAGTTAATTTCACTTCCACAATTAAAAGCGTATAGTTTTTAAGTACTCCAATCAGTTCCGCTACACTCTTTATTATGGAACTATCTTATTATAGAACCATCACAGCAAACCATATCTGATGAGGAAAACTCAATGACACAGCTCTGTTCACTCGCACAATCAGGCGTTTTATCTAATCCAACATCTCATGTGGAATACCTCACTTTCTGCCTAAAAGATCACTCAGACCTTGCAAAGCAAATAGGCGATGGTATCGCTGCGATAAATGGCATTGAGAAGTCGATTAATCAAAAAGACTTAACTGCAGGGTTAAACATATCCATTGGTTTTTCCGCAAATGCTTGGCCACAACTATTTCCAGATCAACCTATGCCTGCAGAGCTACATCAGTTTCCAGCCATGAGTAACGGCGAACGGCAGTTCCCCTCAACCTCTGGTGATATTTTTGTGATGATTAAGTCAGAGCGAATCGACTTGAACTTTCAGGCAGCGAAATACATCCGCAATGGTTTTGAGGACATTGCAACACTGAGCGAAGATATTCAAGGTTATAAGTATCTAGATAATCGCGACATGATTGACTTTGTTGATGGCACAGAAAACCCTACGGGTAATGAGCGCGTAGAGTCAGTATTAGTTGCTGGTGACATTGCATTGCACCAAGGCGGCAGTTACTTGCACGTACAGCGCTATATTGACCGCCAAGCAGATTGGGATAAGCAGTCAACAGAATACCAAGAACAGGTTGTTGGCCGTACCAAGATGGATAACGTTGAGCTAAGTGATGAAGCAAAACCTGCTTGGGCGCATAATGCTAAGAGTAAAGTTGAGATTGATGGTGAAGAAATTAAAATGCTTAGACAAAACCGTCCATACGGCAATGCGATGGAGCACGGTACTATGTTTGTTGGCTTTGCCGCCACACCGTCTATTATTGAAACCTCTCTAAGCCAGATGATCCATGCCGACGAGAATGGCCACTATGACCGCCTACTCGACTTTGTAGAAGCCAAAACAGGGTGTTTATTCTTTATGCCATCTAAGGCTTTTTTAGATCAATTTGACGACGAATAAATACTTCACTACTCACCCTGACGTTACGTTGAACGTTAGGGTGAGTTGATTCTTTTTATCACCGTTTTTAAACAAGCCGCTTGAGTCTTAATCAATAAAAGCGTTACTATCCGCGCCCAAACTTTTCCTTTAGCAATTTATTGATTGAGAAAGATGAACTTCTCCTCACCTTTACTGACTATTAAGCCTATCAGCAGTGACAACCTGCCAGTATTACTTACACTACAACTCAAAAGCAATCAATTGGGGTTTATAGAGTCCATTCCTCACTGCCTACAAGAGGCTAAAGAAGACTCTCGTTATACTCCCGTTGCGCTGTGTTGTGATCAACAAGTGGTAGGATTTGCTATGTATGGCTTGTTTCATGAGTCCAAAATGCAGCGAGTCTGGTTCGATCGATTTCTAATCGCTCAAGACTACCAAGGTCGAGGTTTAGGCGAAGCCTTTGCTCAATTGCTGTTAGCGTTTCTATTTAGCCACTTTCAATGCCAGCAAATTTTCTTAAGCGTTTACCCTAATAACCATGGGGCTATCGCTTTATATCGTAAGCTAGGTTTCGAGTTTACCGGCGAGCAGGACATCAATGGTGAGCATGTAATGCTTCTAAATTCATTACAAACTCAAGATCAAGATTCTAAGATCACCGTGGCAGTAGCATAGTGCACCTCATCAGCGATAGAGATGTGTGCATGCTTGCCACCCAATAAAGCTAACCTTTGTGCAGCTCCGTCACTAAAAGCGATA
Organism: Shewanella sp. 125m-1; assembly: GCF_052977065.1. Classification (NCBI taxonomy): domain Bacteria; kingdom Pseudomonadati; phylum Pseudomonadota; class Gammaproteobacteria; order Alteromonadales; family Shewanellaceae; genus Shewanella; species Shewanella sp. 125m-1. The sequence continues at coordinate 77,746 of NZ_JBRILT010000001.1, read as the reverse complement.
AGTGGTGCGCCATTTTCATTATTGCTGATCTCAATATGCTGAAACGACACCCCGCGGCCAATGCCGGTGCCAAGCGCCTTAGCTGCAGCTTCTTTAGCGGCAAAACGCTTAGCCAGATATCGCCCAGGATGGGATGATGCAATAAAGAGCGTAAACTCGGCTTCCGTTAACACTCGCTTGGCCAAACGACAAGTTAATAACGCGGCATCGCCAGCAGCAGGAATACGCTCCTCAATCCGAGCAATCTCCACAATATCAGTGCCTAAACCTACAATCATAACCTTTACCTATTTAAACGGAGCCAATCTTTTCAGAGCGAATAGCGCTTCTGAATAAACAAAAGCCGAGAACGCATGTCTCGGCTTTAATAAACAGTATTGGACTGCTGCTTATTCGCCGCGACGTCCTTCAAGCATAAGTTGCTTCATATCACGTACGGCTGTAGCTAAACCATCAATGGCTGCACGAGCAATAATCGCGTGACCAATATTTAGTTCGTAGAGCTCAGGGATTGCCGCAATCGCTTTTACATTATGATAATGTAAGCCGTGGCCAGCATTAACAACCAAGCCCTTTCCATGAGCATACGTCGCCATTTCGGTAATACGTTGTAGCTCAGCCGCTTGCTCTATATCGTTTTTGGCATCGGCGTAACAACCGGTGTGAATTTCAATCACAGGTGCGCCTACCGTAACAGCGGCATCAATTTGAGTTTTATCAGCATCAATAAACAAAGATACTTTAATCCCCTCTTGAGTCAGTCGCGCTACCGCAGCTGCAATTTTATCTTGCTGGCCTGCAACATCAAGCCCGCCTTCGGTAGTTAACTCTTCACGTTTTTCCGGTACTAAACACACATAAGCAGGCTTAATATCACAGGCGATATCGAGCATCTCTTGTGTCACCGCCATCTCAAAATTCATACGCGTCTTTAAGGTTTTCGCCAATGTATAAACATCGCAGTCGATGATATGACGACGATCTTCACGCAGGTGAATAGTGATACCTTCTGCGCCAGCATGTTCAGCGACGGCTGCAGCATGAACTGGATCTGGATAGTTTGTACCGCGTGCTTGACGTAAAGTCGCAATATGATCGATGTTAACGCCCAATAAGATCCGGCCCATGATTGTTCCTTAAATAATAAGCTGAAATGAAAGCAGATATTGTACTAATAGGGTGACGGTTTAGCCAGTCCATGGGTAAGAACGGTATTGAATTTATCTTATCTTGTTCTCAGTCTAATCTTATTCTAAGTCTTGTCTTGCTTAATAAACAAGCTTCTCGAGTACAGTGGTTTATCGCCAAGTATTGGCGCGAGCAACTGCCGCATCAATTTTTTTGCCTCGCCATAGTGCTCAGCCGTTAATGTCTGCTGATTTAACGCCACTAACATTTCACCGGTAAAAAACTTATGCTGATTAAACGCTGTGGCAATCACAGGTGTAAAACCATGCGCCTGCTCTAATCGATAAAAGCCACTGGCAGTGATTGGCGCATCACTGGGATCGAAATCCAGTGATGGCATAGTGCCGAGTTCTTTTAAGAGTGCATGTTCGAAATACCGAAGCAAACTTTGATCAAATCGAGTCGCCATACCGATTAAGGTGCGATGGTAATCATAAAACAAGTTCTCAGCGTTATGCTGCCCGCTTAAGCAACGGATCAGTAGTTCATTTAGATACAGCCCCGAATATAGACAATCACCCGTTAGTGGCACAGCCGGGCTTGCAGCTTCTACTTGCTTTAAGTTCTTAAGTTCTGACTTTCCTTGTAACTGAAAAATCAACGGTTGAAAAGGCTGCAAAATACTGCGAATCGAGTTCTTAGCACTACCGAGTCGCGCCACAGCATCGACACGGCCTTTACCGTCAACCAGTAAGTTAACGATGACGCTGGAGTCACGAAAATGTCTGCTGTGAAGAACGTAGCCACGCTCCATGATTATCTCATTCCAATAAGTGAATAAACCAAGACAGTTACTAACATCATAAAGCCAAACCTTGTCGTGACCAAAACTAGTTAACTAGAAAGCTGCGCGATTAAACTGACAGAGCAGAATATAAAAATGCCTCTTCTTATTGCTAAAAAGAGGCACTTTCTCAAATCTAAGTATCGATATAAAGACTGAAATTCAGCCCCGATCGTAAACTTACGCTTTACTCGTCGCCGTAACCTAAGCTACGCAGTGCACGCTCGTCATCAGCCCAACCAGATTTGACTTTCACCCACATCTCTAAGAAAACCTTGTTATCGAACAAGACTTCCATATCAACACGTGCTGCAGAGCTGATCTTCTTGATACGCTCACCTTTGTTACCGATGACCATGCGCTTTTGCGTTTCACGCTCAACAAGTACCAAGGCATTAATCTGATAGACACCGTTTTCCATCATCTTAAACTGCTCGATTTCTACCGTACAATCATATGGCAGCTCATCACCTAAGAAGCGCATTAACTTCTCACGAACAATTTCAGATGCCATAAACTTTTGCGAACGGTCAGTCACATAATCTTCAGGGAAGTAATGTGCCGATTCTGGCAGTGATGCCACAGACATATCGAGAATACGCTGTACGTTAGTGCCCTGCGTTGCAGAGATCGGCAAGATCTCATCAAAAGGAAACTTCTTCGATAATTCTTCAAGATATGGGAATAACGCTTCTTTATCTTTAATATTATCGACTTTGTTGATTGCTAGAATCGTTTTACGGCCATCATCACGGCTCTGAAGCTTACGCAGCACCATTTCATCATCTGGCGTCCAGTTCATACCGTCAACAACAAATACCACTAGAGCGACTTCTGCCAGTGAACTTGCCGCAGCGCGGTTCATCAAACGGTTAATCGCACGCTTCTCTTCCATATGAAGACCCGGCGTATCAATAAACACCACCTGACGCGGACCATCGGTATGAATACCCATGATACGGTGACGAGTTGTTTGTGGCTTCTTAGAGGTAATACTGATCTTCTGGCCCAACAACTTGTTGAGTAGCGTTGACTTACCCACGTTTGGACGACCAACGATAGCGACCATGCCACAATAAGTCACAGCATACTTAACTGCTGATGACGGATTGTTCATATTAGCCAGTAATTCGTCTAAGCTTGGCTCGTGGCTTTCAGGTAAATCTTTGTTGTCACTCATTTCTTCATTAACTCCAACACTTGAGCAGCAGCACTTTGTTCGGCTTTTCTGCGTGAACTGGCTACTCCAACAGCAACTTGGCTCAAGTCTTCAACAATACATTCAACGGTGAAAGTCTGCTCATGAGCATCACCTTCAGTATGGACCACTTTATAAATTGGTAGTGGTTTTCTAAACTTCTGCAAATGCTCTTGCAACAAAGTTTTGGGATCTTTTTGGTTTACAGGCTCAATCACCATTAAACGTGATTCATACCACTTAAGCACTAATGAGCGACACTTCTCAATTTCTGAATCAAGATAAATCGCGCCAATAATGGCCTCCACCGCATCAGCAAGAATAGACTCACGTCTAAATCCGCCACTTTTAAGCTCACCAGGTCCAAGCTTGAGGTAATCGCCAAGCTTAAACTCAATCGCAATTTCGGCCAGCATCTTACCGCAAACCAGTGTGGCACGCATACGGCTTAAGTCGCCCTCTGTCGCTGTTGGAAATTGATGATATAAAGCATCAGAAATGACGATTGAAAGAATTGAGTCCCCTAAGAACTCTAATCTCTCGTTATGCTTATTAGACGCACTACGATGCGTTAACGCCTGGTCTAATAATGCTTTTTCGTTGAACTCATACCCTAAGGTACGGCACAAACGTGGAATATTTTTAATCGGTTCCATATTACTCAATTCCGCCTACACGGTTAAAGCGAACCCCAGTTGGGATCCAGGTCGGCAAAAAGTCCGCTGGTGCTCTGTCAAATTCAAAGCTTATCCAAATAGCGACAGCTTTACCCACTAAGTTCTGTTCAGGAACAAAGCCCCAAAAACGGCTATCCGTACTATTGTCGCGGTTATCACCCATTACAAAGTATTGGCCTTCTGGCACCACAAACTCTGTTAATGGCACGTTTTGCTGACGGAAGTAATGGCTAATTCTATCGGGTATAGATGGGTTGATAAGAATGTCATGACTAATATCACCCAACTGCTCTTTGTAACGAATTAACGGTGTACCATTTTGAGAAAACTCGCCACGATTTACCAAGGCTCTATCAACCATCTTAAGCTCAGGACAAGGACTTTGCCCCTCTGCACACGCTGGCTGGATATAAAGCTCTTTATTTCTGTAAATGATACGGTCCCCCGGCAAACCGATAATACGTTTGATGTAATCGATTTGTGGATTCACCGGATATTTAAATACTGCAACATCACCGCGCTCAGGCTTGCCAGTTTCTTTTAGCGTTGTACGCCATACAGGATCTTTAATCCCGTAACTAAACTTCTCAACCAAGATAAAATCACCAACCAGTAGAGTTGGCATCATAGAGCCCGATGGGATCTGAAAGGGTTCGTATATAAAAGAGCGTAAGATCAATACAAACGCGATAACAGGGAAGATAGACTTCGATGTTTCAACTAGTGCAGATTCGCGCATGATCTTATCAACACTTTCTTCACTCAAGTCAGCTTGTGCAGCTTGAGCCATTGCCAACTTTTCACGGCGCTTAGGCGCAAAAAATAGGGCATCAGCCATCCACACTAAGCCACTGCTTAATGTCACTAACACCAATATAAGAGAAAAATAGGCTGCCATTATTAATTAACTCCTGCCGAACATAGTCAGTTTTATGGCAAAAATGCCATTGTCATTAAGGTTATACGCCAGTAATGAAAGCGCCGCAAATTGCGGCGCTCAGTCTAGCGATATATTAACAATTCTTAACGAATTAGTTTAATCGTTAAGCTTCAGTACCGCTAAGAATGCCTCTTGTGGCACTTCAACGTTACCAACTTGCTTCATACGCTTCTTACCTTCTTTCTGCTTGTTCAGTAGTTTCTTCTTACGAGATACGTCACCACCGTAACATTTAGCCGTTACATCTTTACGCATAGCCTTAATCGATGAACGAGCGATGATCTGGCTACCAACAGCCGCTTGAACCGCAATATCAAACATCTGACGAGGAATAAGCTCTTTCATCTTATTCACAAGGGCGAGACCCTTAGAGCGGATCAATCCTTTATGAATGATCATCGCTAACGCATCGACTCTGTCACCGTTAATCAAGATATCTAGACGTACCATGTCAGCAGGCTCAAAGCGGATAAAGTTATACTCAAGCGATGCGTAGCCACGACTGGTTGATTTTAGACGGTCAAAGAAGTCCATTACCACTTCAGCCATTGGCAATTCGTAGGTCAAAGCCACTTGGTTACCGTGGTAAACCAGGTTAGTTTGTACGCCACGTTTTTCAATACATAAGGTAATAACGTTACCTAAATACTCTTTAGGTACCAGAATGTTAGTTTCAACAATCGGCTCACGCATTTCGGCGATGTTATTTATCGCTGGCAGATCAGATGGGTTATCGACATAAATAGTCTCACCATTGGTCTGAACAATTTCATACACTACTGTTGGTGCTGTAGTGATAAGCTCTAGGTTATATTCACGCTCTAGACGCTCTTGAATGATCTCCATATGGAGCAGACCCAAGAAGCCAATACGGAAACCAAAACCTAGTGCAGATGAGGTTTCTGGCTCGAAAAATAGAGATGCATCATTAAGGCTTAACTTGTTCAGCGCGTCACGGAAGTTCTCGTAATCGTCGGTAGAGATAGGGAACAAACCAGCATAAACTTGCGGTTTAACCTTTTTAAATCCCGCTAGTGCTGTTTCTGCGCCGTGCTTAGAGTGAGTCAAGGTATCACCAACGGGGGCACCATGGATCTCTTTAATACCTGCGATAACGAAACCTACTTCACCGGTTTTTAGCTCAGTAGTATCAGTTTGCTTAGGTGTAAAAATACCGACACGATCAGCATTATAGTTCTGCCCTGTAGACATCACTTTAAACTTATCGCCCTTCTTTAATACGCCATTTTTAATACGTACTAAAGACACGACGCCTAAGTAACTATCAAACCAAGAGTCGATAATCAGCGCCTGAAGTGGTCCTTCTGGATCGCCTTGTGGTGGTGGGATCTGCGCCACAATCACTTCTAGAACGTCTTTAATGCCGATACCGGTTTTAGCAGAGCAACGCACAGCGTCTGTCGCTTCAATACCGACGATATCTTCAATTTCTTCAGCGACACGGTCTGGATCAGCCTGCGGTAGATCGATCTTGTTCAGAACAGGAACTACGTCCATATCCATCTCAAGAGCGGTATAACAGTTTGCTAGGGTTTGTGCCTCAACGCCTTGACCCGCGTCAACCACTAATAATGCGCCTTCACATGCTGCAAGCGAACGTGATACTTCATACGAGAAGTCAACGTGGCCAGGCGTATCAATGAAGTTTAACTGGTAAGTTTCACCATCATTGGCTAAATAATCCAAAGTGACACTTTGGGCTTTGATGGTAATGCCGCGCTCACGCTCAATGTCCATCGAGTCGAGAACCTGTGACGCCATTTCACGATCAGTTAAGCCACCGCATTCTTGAATAAGGCGATCTGAGAGTGTTGATTTGCCGTGGTCAATATGGGCAATAATTGAAAAGTTTCTAATATGCTTCATTATGCTGGGATGACTTAACTCGAAGTTGATAAAAATTTTAAAGTGCAGAATTGTACCCGATCGCAGCTTTAATACCAATTTTTATAGTGTGATTACTGAGGAAAATAACTAATGGACTGTAATATGGTGTAGTTAATTAGTTATCTCGATTGGCTTGCCTAAGGACTTGATGATAACAGGCTGCGCCTGTGCTTCTAATCTCTTGGCCGCTTTTTTGCCGATGGCCCAGAAACAGAAGCTACCGCCTAGCGCTCCCGATATCGATAACAGATCGGAAGCACCGCCCAATAATGAGCCGATTTGGTTTGCGCCAAAGGCACCAATAAATAAACCGATTAGCGGTAAAATATAGACTAGCGTTGCCGCTTTTAAGATCACACTTTCTGGTAAACCCAGTTTTAAGCGCTCACCTTTAATAAACTGCTTATCACTTTGAATTGAAAAGCGTTGTACTTTAGGAGCAAAAGCTTTTGACACAGCAGAAGTGCCACAGGAATCGCCACTCTCGCAGTGATTACAGGCACTTTTCATTTCAACTTCTACAACGACCCAACCAGAGTTGCCATTGGCGACAACTCTAGCGACTTCTTCCATCATGATAACACCTTCATTATTGCAACATGATGCTTTTAGCAATTCGGCTTAACGTTTCAGCGGGGACTTTACCGACAGCGACCACCTCAGCATTACCGACTCGCTCGGTAGCTAGAGATAGGCCATTACGGGTAACTAACTCTTCAGGTAGTGGTGCTTCACCGGCCTTAGCCACATAAACAGATATATTGGCTAATCCATCACTAATGGCAATGTATTCTACCGCTTCTTTGCTACCGATTAACCTATGCTGATCTTTGACTAACACTTTAAAACCTGCAGGTAGCCAACTAAATTGCCAATTCTCACCACCCTCTCGGTCTGATTGAGACATTACGGCTGGCCACTCTTGCTTATAGGCTTCTTTTAAAATAGCAGGGACTTCATCAAGCACTAGCAACTCAACAACTAACAGCTGCTCCAGTAGTTGTTTGTCGCCGCTTATCATATCGAAACGCAGCGGCAAATAGGTATCCATATCTAACCAGATCTGGTATCCATAGCGATTGTTATCGTTAGGGATAATGCGCACAAGTTGTCCAGGCCGACCCGCTATTCGGCTTCGTCCGCCTAAGACAAATTGATAACCGGCTTCAAGCTTAGAGACGTCGTCGGCAAACGCGCTAGGTATAACCCCTTGAATTCGAGATGCATACACGCTGTAAGCAGGTTGGTCATGCTCGATAAAAGTGACAGTATTTCCCACTCGCACAGCATTTTTAGGCGGTCCGTTTAGATGCTCTAAAAAAGCCACTTCTTCGTCATTAACTTTACCGTGTACATAAACCAGCGGGCGGATATGATCAGCTTGAAGTTGGATAAGAGATATTTTAAATTCTTGTTCTCGCAGGGCTTGGCTCATATTTTCTAGCCAAGCTTTGGCGGGCATATCTTCCCGCGCCATCGCGGGAAAACTCATGGCTAAAATAGCCAATAGGATTAGACGCAAGCTAACTCCTCATTATTGAGCAACAGGTGTGGTATCGACCTCACTATTGTCGTCGATATTCACTCCATTATTCAATCTTTGTTGCAACATATGATCTTGGATATAGGCATTAATACGGCGACGCTGGTCGACAACCTGATCATTAGTATAACTTTGGTTCTGCTGTACGGCACCAGTTTGTAGGCTAACTGGAGATGCACTACCAATTAATGGGCGCGTATTAAGCACAGGCAACGGAGAGTTGTCCATTAATGTATCTTGGTTATAGTTTTGCACACCGACAACCGCAACCATAGCAACAGTAGCAGCAATAGCGTATTGGCCAAATTGCTTAAACAGTGGAATAACTTTACCACTCGATGTGCTTGTTGACGCCTTAGCTGCAATAGTTGGCTGAGGCGCAACAATTGCAGGCTCTTCATCAATAGCAGCCATAATGCTAGCGCTAAGATCCAAAGACATCGTCTTTGGCAGCTCACCACGCATCGCATCACCAATCATATGATAATCACGCCACTGCTCATGTGAATCTGCGTCAGCCGCTAATTCAGCTAACGTGTGCTCATCAATTTCACCATCGACAGCAGCAGATACCCATTCCTGACCTAATTTATCCATTATTCACCTATCTTTATTTAAGATGCTAACGTTCTAGCAACGGCTTAAGCTTTTTATCGATTGCTTCTCGTGCTCTGAAGATCCGCGATCTCACAGTGCCTACAGGGCAATCCATAACATTGGCTATCTCTTCGTAACTCATACCATCAAGTTCTCTGAGTGAAATAGCCATCTTCAATTCTTCTGGTAATGTGTCTAAGGTATCAAAAACAACCTTTTGAATTTCTTCTGACAATACGAGACGTTCTGGGGAGGCAAACTCCTTTAACGCATCACTGCCATCATAATATTCAGCTTCTTCAGCATCGACATCATTCGCTGGGGCGCGACGCCCTTGAGCGACCAGATGATTTTTCGCAGTATTAACTGCGATGCGGTACAACCAAGTATAAAACGCACTTTCACCACGAAAATTTGGTAGTGCACGGTAAGCTTTAATAAAAGCTTCCTGCGAAACATCTGCAACGTCGGCCTGATTTCGTACATAACGAGATATCAGATTGGCGACCTTGTTTTGATATTTTTGTACCAAAAGGTTAAAAGCGTTTTTGTCTCCACGCTGTACGCGCTCAACTAACTGTTGATCACTTATTTGTCCACTCATCCGAGCCGACTACTCCTAAATCTAATACTGATTTCTCAGCCGCTCGAATCATATTCACTTATGTAGACTAGCGCGTTTCAAAAAAGTTCTAAAAAATTTTGCAAAGATGTGATTTTCTTTTATGGAAGCAATGATTTTTTATATGCGACCTATGAAAGTATCCATATTCAGCGCCATGGTTTAACATAGTCGGACTCCCAGATAACTCTATGATACCTGATGAAACAAGTAGTTGAACACCAATCTGACGTTTTGGTTATCGGCAGTGGTGCTGCCGGTCTCACTTTAGCTTTGCATCTTGCTGAAAAATCAAAAGTTATTTTGCTTTCCAAAGGTCCACTTAGCGAAGGCTCTACCTATTATGCCCAAGGCGGTATCGCTTCAGTCTTTGACGAAGACGACACCATTGAGTCTCATGTAGCCGACACGCTCGTTGCCGGAGCAGGGCTTTGCGACGAGCCTGTCGTGAAATTTACAGCTGAAAATGCCAAAGCTGCAATGCAGTGGTTAATTAACTGCGGCGTCGCATTCGATAAAGAAGAAGTTCCTGCAGGCAGTACAGCTGAAGCGCCTTATCACTTGACTCGTGAAGGTGGCCATAGTCACCGACGCATTCTACATGCCGCCGATGCCACAGGCAAAGAGGTCCAAGTCACCCTGCAAGACCAGGCACGTAATCACCCGAATATTCGAGTGCTCGAACGTTATAATGCCATTGATTTAATTACCACCCGAAAATTAAGTCGCCCAGGAAATCGCGTGCAAGGTGCCTATATTTGGAATCGAGATGAAGAGCATGTTGAAACCGTTAAGGCACGATTTGTCGCGCTAGCAACTGGTGGCAGCTCTAAGGTTTACCAGTATACATCGAACCCTGATATCGCTTCAGGTGACGGCATTGCCATGGCATGGCGCTCAGGTTGTCGTGTCGCCAATATGGAATTTAACCAATTTCATCCAACTTGCCTCTATCATGCTGATGCGAGAAATTTCTTATTGACCGAAGCGCTGCGCGGCGAAGGCGCGTTTCTACGTCGCCCCGATGGCACCCGCTTTATGCCAGAATTTGATGAGCGCGCAGAGCTTGCACCGCGTGATATTGTTGCCCGTGCAATCGACTACGAGATGAAACGCTTAGGTTCAGATTGCGTTTATCTGGACATTACCCACAAGCCTGCTGATTTTATTATTAAGCACTTCCCAACTATCTATAAGCGCTGTTTAGAACTAGGTATCGATATCACCAAAGAGCCGATCCCTGTTGTACCTGCTGCGCATTATACCTGTGGCGGGGTAATGACAGACCTACATGGACAAACTGACCTTAATGGTTTGTACGCGATTGGCGAGGTCGCTTACACAGGACTTCACGGTGCTAACCGTCTGGCGAGCAACTCACTACTTGAGTGTTTGGTATTTGCTAGGGCCGCTGCAGAGGATATTGAAAGTCAGCTAGGTAAGATCCCGATGCCGGGCACTTTACCCGCTTGGGATGAAAGCCAAGTGTCTAATTCTGATGAAGAAGTGGTTATTGCCCATAACTGGCACGAGTTACGCTTATTTATGTGGGATTATGTCGGCATTGTTCGTTCTGATAAACGACTTGAGCGCGCATTACGCCGCTGTGTCATGTTGCAACAGGAAATTCAAGAGTATTACAGCAACTTTAGAGTCAGTAATAACTTGTTAGAGCTGCGTAACCTGGTCCAAGTTGCAGAGCTTATTATTCGCTGCGCTATGGAGCGTAAAGAAAGCCGGGGCTTGCATTACAACATAGATCATCCAAACAAGGATGCATCACCAAAACCAACGATTCTACAGCCCGATTAGCCCCAGTCGTTAACCCTTGCTTGCAGTCTATGTAATGCTAATAAAGCATTGCCGTTAACTATAGCGGTTAGCCTTTCACCTCTGACTGGCTAACTGAAGCAGACGACACAGATGTCGATAGTTTGTGTCGTCTAGCATATCCGCCCACACCACTAATCTTGTACTTCGCTTCGCGAAACTAATATCAAACATCACCGCAAAAGGCGTAATAACAGGTTTGCCTTTTACTACGAAACCTATGTTCCCCTCAAGTTTACCACCGCCGTCGGCTCTAAGAACAAAGCGACAACGCCACGTTTTTAAGCGCCATATCTGCCATATAAAGAAAATACAACATGCAATAAACAGCAATGCTTTGAGTAAGATATAAGAGGTGTTTTCAGCGTAAGGCCAAATAAGAAAAGAGCTTAGACAAACAAGAGCAATAACGGCCAACGAGAGACGTTGACCGAAAGAGGTTCGAACATCAAAACTATGCTGCTGGACGTCCACGAACCCTAATAATCATTTCTGCAAACTCAGGATCATTGCACACTTCGTGGCCCATAAACCAAGCGAACAGCTCAGGATCTTCGCATTCGAGTAGTCTGACAAAGGTGTCTTTATCTTTGACCGACATAGCTTCATATTGCTGTTCAACAAAAGGTTGAAACAATACATCTAGCTCAAGCATACCTCTGCGGCACGCCCACTTAACTCTCGGTAATTTCATAGGTTCTTGGCTTGAATCAGACAAAGTAAAACTCCAATCTTTGATAGTGCCGCTAGTGTAACAGTTGCTTATAACGCTTGCCTAGCCTTAGTGTCGTAACTCAATAAACGTTTTACTTTTAGAGCCTTGCAGCTAGGCCATAACTTGAAAAAACCGTCCAATATAGCGTTAAACACTAGCCAATATTAATACCTTATAACTGCTGTACGGTCAGGTCATTACCTGCAAATAGATCGCTAAAGTCAGTCTCTAAAAGCCGCTTTACCGCTGGGTGCTGGATCATTCTTTCTGCAAACATCACATGGTAAACCTCTTTAATTTCAGATGTTTCACCTAGCAGCGTCATACCGTGAGCTAATATATCTTGCTTATAAATTGACGGTGCTACAAATATTCCCTGCTTGAAAAAACCAAATGATTTCATCATGGCGGCATCATCAAATTCACCGAGAATACTCACATTAAGTGCTTTCTCGTCAAACCAACGCACTAATTGCTGCCCAAGAGAACTCCGTCTACCTGGGATCAATAACTTGCCTTGTTCTAAACATTGCGGAAAAGGCTTAGAGTAAGTTTCAGCGGAGAAAAATGCCACACCAGACTCACCTAGCTGCTTAGAGAAAATCTCAGGGTATTTAAGGCTTTCACCCGCACAATCCGATAGGATCATATCTAGTTTATGTTCGCGTAATCGTGCCATCAAGTCTTCGTGAGTCGACTCATAACACGCTAAATGCATTGAACCATCGCTGGGTACTACAGACAATAAGACTCGGCTGGTCAATGCTTTTGACAGCGCTGCAGCAATACCGACCTCAAACAAGATGTTCTCATCTTTTTGGTAGTTCAGCAGATCGAGCATCTCATAGCTTAAGCTAAACATTTTATCGGCATAACGAAATACCAACTCACCTAACTCTGTCGGCTCTAATGACCGTCCCACTCGCTTGAACAAGCTGCCATTAAGGCTAGCTTCCAATACACGTATTTGACCAGTAACCGTCTGCGGAGTTAAGCATAATGCCTCTGCAGCCTTAGCAACCGTGCCCTTTTTCTGGATCATCCAGAAGTAGTAAAGGTGATTGTAGTTTAGATTTGCCATGATTAACGCCACAGTATTGAAAATAAAAAAAGAGGCAACTTATTCAGTTGCCTCGTTAATTGACTGTGACTTATTTAAGACGCTGACAGTCCAATAAGCCTGACATAACACTCGTCAAATCATCAGTACGTTTTATTTCACCGCTTGAGAATGCTTCAGCTAATCCAGCAACAAGCGCATCACGGTCTGGGAGGTTATCCTCACAAAAGGTACGGTTAGCTTCCTGATAACGCTTACCACCTCGGTATTTAAGCGCGCGAGACTCGTAGCCATCACTTTCTAATCGTTTACCCACTGCCGCCCCTTTATACATCAAGGCTCCATCAACGACACCTTCAAGGTAGTTATGACAAACAACACTATTGATATCTTGATTACACACTTCAACCTGTGTTGCCGATGCCATTGAAGTAAAACCCAGACCAACGACTAATGCTAATAACCTTAATCTCATACTTTCTCTCCTTTTTCAGGTAGCACCTTAGATAACCAGAAATAACCTATGGTTGCAGATGCTAGTGATCCCAATAAAATCCCAAGTCTTGCATAGTCTCCGTACATTTGGCCCTCGCCAGTAAATGCAAGTGACGAGATAAACATAGACATAGTAAAACCAATACCACACATAACAGCTACAGGAGTAATATGTCTCCATCCCATGCCATCTGGTAATACTGCCAGTTTAAGTTTTACTGCTATGAAACTAAATAGCATGATACCTAATGGTTTACCGATCAGTAGTCCAAGTGCAATACCTAACGGAACAGGCGATAGTAACGAGCTCAAGCTCATGCCGCTTAAATCTACACCCGCATTTGCGAAGGCAAATATCGGCAAGATCATGAAGGTGCTCCATGGGTGCAACCCGTGCTCTAAACTCTCTGAAGGTGACGAACCATCTTTTGCACGAAGCGGAATACAGAATGCGATAATAACGCCAGCAAGTGTGGCATGAACGCCTGATTTTAATACTGCAATCCACAATATCAGACCGAGTATTCCATATGGCGCTAATGCTGTTACACCTTTAACGTTAAGCCCTATCAAACCTAAAATTGCAACCGCAGCAATGATTAAGCTAATTGTCGACAGGTCCGTACTGTAGAAAAGTGCGATAATCACAACAACACCAAGATCGTCGATAATTGCTAGCGCCAATAAAAACACTTTTAACGCAACAGGAACTCGACTACCCAATAGCGCCATAATACCTAATGCAAACGCAATATCAGTTGCGGCAGGAATTGCCCAGCCTACCTGAGTGATAGGGTCTGAATAATTGAATATTAGGTAAACAGCAGCTGGGAAAAGCATACCGCCAATTGCTGCAAACGTCGGCAAAGAAGCCTGCACTCGACTCGATAATGCGCCTTCCAATAGCTCTCGCTTGACTTCCAAGCCTATAAGTAAAAAGAATATCGCCATCAGGCCATCGTTGATCCAATGGATCAGTGTTTTATCGATATCTAGGCTGCCAACACGGACTTGCATTTCTGTTTCCAGAAAGCCTTGGTACATACCTGATAAAGGTGAGTTCGCCAAAATCATCGCTAATGCGACGGAAACCATTAAAATAATGCCGCCTGCCGATTCCTGGCTTAAAAAATTCCTAATTGCCCGTTCCATTTATACGCTCCATAAAATCTCAATACTGCCGAGTGTAGCTGAATACGATTAACCTGAATAATCGTTTGCGCCAACTACAAACATCGGTATATCCGAAGTATTGATTTAAATCCTAATATGCATAAGTACCAAACATCAATAGAATAATCACGCTTTATAAAGCCACAATAACAATAAAGCGTTGGAGATCACACTTTTTTAGGAAGTAAAACGGTGATCTATATTACAAGCCTATTATTCACACAATATAACAATTTAAAAAACAAACTTTTGACGATTCGAAAATAACGAGTATTTACTCAATTTTTCGTCAGGTAAATGCTGAATAAAGACTTAATATAAGCTTAAACCACTAAGATAATAGTAATTTATTAGTAGAGAGTTTCAAGCGGAGTATAAAAGGGAGGTAGCAAATCCACTTTCAGTGGTTTAATAAAATGTTAAAGCAAAAACTCGCCGTTAAGCGAGTTTATAGACGACCATGAATAGCAAAAATCTACACTGAAAATGGATAACTAATCGGTTCATGATGTTCATAACCCGTAACGTCAAAATCCTCCATTGTCACCCACGTTTCTAAATCTTCAAGTGACTTAATGTCCGGATTAATCACCAATTTCGGCGAAGCAAAAGGTTCACGTGTTAGTTGCACATTTTGCATCAGTTCTAGCTGATCTTCATAAATATGTGCGTTAACAATCTTATGGAATGCTTTGCCTGCTTTATAACCCGTAATTTGTGCCATCAAGGCTAGCAAGGTAAACACCTGAACTTGGTTAAAATTAAGGCCTAGCGGGACATCACAAGAGCGCTGAAAGCTGGTCAAATGAAGCGTATCACCAACTAAGGAAAAGTTATGAGTGTGCATGCAAGGTCTTAAACATCCCATGTGGAACTCACCAGGGTTGTAGAAGCTCAAGATCTCGCCTCTATCATCTATGCCTTTTGACAAATCATCAACAATTTTACGTAACTGATCGACAGTGCCACCATCTGGCTTACTCCAAGCACGGCCCTGCACGCCATAAACGCGCCCCATGTCATCAACGCCCTTACGATGAGGGTTGTTCAACCATGCTTGATTATCATTGGCATTAGCATCCCAGGTTTTTGCGCCAATTTTTCTAAAATCAGCAGCATTATCATATCCTCGGATATAACCCAGCAGCTCAGCAATTGCCGCTTTATAGAAACTTTTACGCGTAGTAATAAGTGGGAATTCATTTTTATCGACATGATAAACCAAATCAGCATTAATAACGGTAAGGCAACGCTTACCTGTACGGCTGTTTTCAACCCAAGTCCCTTCATCAATGATTCGCTGACAAAGATCTAAATACTGTTTCATGACTATCTACCTATAAAAAAAGATGCTGGGTTGTCTCCCAGCGCTAAACGAAGAAATACTACCGACATTTACCCAGTATAACATTATGCTAAAACAAGTTTCAGGCCCACAAGAGCAAGGAATACGGCAAAAAACTTCTTTAATTTTGCCGTAGGTAAATTAGTTGCGGCTCTTGCGCCCACAGGGGCCATCAACATCGATGTCGATACAATACCAATCAATGCCGGTAAATAGATATAACCTAAGGTCCATTCTGGTAAACCAGCAGCATCCCAACCTGCGAGTGTATATCCGATACTGCCAAATAATGCGATGAGTAAACCTGTTGCAGCAGAAAACCCAACCGCATTGCGCATTTGTAGCCCACACCAAGTTAAGAAGGGTACCAAAAGTACACCGCCACCAATTCCCATAAGCGCTGCGATAATAGCTATCGCGGTCGCTGCAAAGAACAAACTCATAGGCGATGGCATTGCTCGGTTTGATTCGGTCTTAAATGGAAAGGCCATCTGCACAGCCATCAAGATAACAAATACAGCAAATATTTGTTGCAGTGATTTCGCGGCAATCATTTCAGAAATAAAACCTGAACATAACGCGCCCAGCACAAAGCCTGGCAGCATAGACTTAAATAACGGCCAAGGAATATTACCCCTTTTATGATGCGCACGGGCAGATGAAAGCGAGGTAAGGATGATGGCCGCCAAAGAGGTTGCAATCGCGACATGGGGTAACTTTTCAGGTGTAATACCAACTTGGGGTAAAATATGCAGTAACGCAGGAACAGCAATCAGTCCACCGCCGATCCCGAGCAGCCCAGCCATAAAACCAATGCCTGCACCTAGCACTAAGCAAATACACAATATATATAGCCAGCTTTCCACAAGTACGACCTTTCGTTATTATTATTGATTAAGCTTAAATTATTCACTAACGGAATAACAAGTTATTGAGGCTTTTTAACTTATCACCGATAAAAGACCGCGTTGCTCACAATAATCACTGACTCGTTTTCTCACTTCATCGCCACTATTTAGGCATAATACTTTTGCTAATAATAAGCTTAACTCTTGCTGTGAAACACGTCTTAATAAGTAATTAATTCGCGCTAAACTAGCCTGATTCATACTTAATTGCTCATATCCCATAGCAACCAGCAAGATAGCACCAATAGGTTCACCCGCAAGCTCGCCGCAAACACTAATTGGCAGTTCGAGCTCATTACAGCGTTCGACTGCAAATTTGAGCGCTCTGAGAACGCCCGGGTGATAACTATCAAATAATGGGCTAACACTAGGGTTATTACGATCGACTGCTAATAGATACTGCGTTAAGTCATTGGAGCCTACTGAAACAAAATCTACCCGTTTAGCCACTTCATCTAACTGATATAGCAACACTGGAACTTCAAGCATGATGCCCACTTTCGGCATAGTGATCTGCTTACCAAGTTCTGAAGTCAGCTCCTGGCAAGCCTGTTCTAAATAGATCAAAGCTAAATCAATCTCTTCAAGATTACTGACCATTGGCAGCAAGATATGTAGCTGCTCAGTATCAATTGCCGCCTGTAGCATCGCTCTTAATTGAACTAGGAATAACTCAGGATGATCCAGCGATAATCGAATACCGCGCCACCCTAAAAACGGGTTATCCTCAATAATTGGGAAGTAATCTAGCGGCTTATCGCCACCCACATCCAATGTTCGCATCACCACAGGCTTATTACCGGCCGCCTTTAGAACCTTGCGATAAATTTCTAACTGCTCTATTTCACCAGGAAAGCACTGTTTGATCATAAACAGGATCTCAGTGCGATACAGTCCGATACCATCTGAGTCGGCGCCAGTTTCTGAATCAACGCTACTTAACAACCCGCTATTGATGTAAAGATAAATACGCTTACCATCAATTGTCACCGCTTTATGAGAGAGTTCTTGCGCGTATTGTCTTTGCTGCTCCTCTTGCGCCGCTATTAAGCTTCGATATTCAGACAGTACGATTCCTGATGGCTCAATAATGACCTGACCACGATTGGCGTTAATAATAATCTGCGACTTTTCTATATTGGCGCTTAATATGCCTTCAACACCAATAATCGCAGGTACTCCCATAGCCCTCGCTAAAATGGCCGCATGAGAGTTAGCACCGCCAAGCTCGGTGACGATCCCTGCTAATTTTTGTCTGGGAAACTCCGCTAATAAGGTGGTAGTGGCTTCACGAGTAATCAAGATCACTGGCGTTTGAGGCTCTAAAAAAATCTTATCCGGTTCAATTAACTGCCTCAGCACACGTTGGCCGAGATCTCTAATATCATTAGCGCGTTCTTTAAGGTAGAGGTCTGTCATCGAGCCGAAGTGTACGATGTAACGCTTGGAAACCAGACAAACTGCCGTTTCCGCGCTCCAGCCGGCTCTAACTTCTTTTATGTATTCTCCGCCTAAACTCGCTTTTTCAAGCAATAGCAGTAATGCCCTAAAAATCGAGGCAGCTTCTTCATCTTTTTCTCTATCGAAGCGTTGAGATAGCCCAACAAGCAGATCTTTGCACCGGTTCATTGCATCTTGAAGGCGCCTCTCCTCCTCATCAATTGATTTGGCCTGCCGCTCAACAAGATCAAATGAAATCTGTCCACCAAGCACCAAAGCTTGAGCTATCGCAATACCTTTGGAAGCCTGAGTGCCAGTGTAGTAACGCTGCTGCAAGTTAGTGGCAGATTTAACTCTATGAGTGACCCCCTTAATTGCAACGGCTAACTGAGCAGCTAGTGTCATCAAGAAGGCTTCTTCTCCTTCACTAAATTGACGAGCCTGCACTTGCTGAACCACGATAACGCCAATAACCGACTTTTGATAAACGATCGGCACAGCGAGAAAGGCGCTATAAGCTTCTTCTGAGACTTCTGGGAGTAATTTAAATCTTGGATGAGATGAGGCATCGGCTAAGTTAATAGCCTCTTCTCGCTGAGCAACTAAACCAACGAGACCTTGTGTAATGGGAATTTTTACGCGATTAACAGCTGTGGGCTCTAGGCCATCAGTTGCAGAAAGTACGAGTTGTTGTTCTTCTAATATATAGATAGAACAACACTCTGTAGCCATAGCTTGCTTGGTTTGCGTAACAAGCAGATCTAACGCGTTTTGAAGGTCGCGAGCTGACGCAACCGCCTGTGTTATATCTCTCAGTGTTTTTAGCACTACTGCAAACCTCCCTATTTAGCTTCTACGCATACCTCGTCTTCTATTGTTCGACTCTTTAACCTGCAAAGGTAAAGTGGTCACAGCAAACTCTTTCATGACTTTTCGGTAAACATCTCTTTTAAAAGAAACGACTTGTCTTACTGGGTACCAATAACTGACCCAACGCCAATCATCAAACTCTGGGTGACCACTGGCATTTAGGTCAATAGCACTTTCGGCACTTTTCAATTGTAGCAAAAACCATTTCTGTTTCTGCCCTATACACACGGGTTTACTATCTTGTCTGATTAACCGCTTAGGTAATCGGTAGCGTAACCATGATCGCGTAGATGTTAGAATTTGCACATGTTCTGGCTTTAATCCTACTTCTTCGTATAACTCACGATACATGGCTTCTTCTGCTGACTCTCCATCGTCAACGCCACCCTGAGGAAATTGCCAGGAATGTTGGCCAAAACGTCTTGCCCACATAACCTGCCCAAAGCGATTACAGATAATGATGCCCACATTTGCGCGAAAGCCGTCACTATCAATCACATGGACTCCGAACTATTAACTATTAATCTTTTGATTGTTTCACAAAGCGTGTCCGGCGGCAAATATCTGTTACACGCCAATCGTTGGATAAAATGACTTTTCTATCAACCTTATCAACAGAGAGCCAAATGAATAACTCATGATATCCACAAAAACTGTGGATATCTCTGTTGGAAACTCAATTAAAGTCTAATAACTTGCGCATTTACTATTGGTTTATTAATTTTACCTTAGGAGAAAAGCAAACAACAAGACACACAATAACAAAGACTTACACTGAGGTATAAAAACCAAAACACTGGCGAAAGCCAAAAGCGGTCACTTTTTAACCAGCGCATTTAAATAGCTTGAATCGCTAGATAGCCGAAAGGTGTTATTCACAAGTGCAACCATTTTCCGTTTAAAAAAAGCAAAAAAACCGCCTTTTAATAGATTGACAGATCACTTTGATTGCAGTAGTTATTGAATAAATATAAGTTATCCAACAATTCTGTGGATAACTATGTTGGAAAAACAGGGAAAGCAGTGGTGTAACTTAGTAAAAACTCAAGTCCAGATATGAACAACAATAAAGTTCCCCATGCAATTCACTTACTTAGGTATAATTTCTACCGTTAGCGCCCAGTGTTTAACTAGCTGTTCGTTTTTCACTCTTATTTGATATAACTGACTATTTAGGTAAAATTATGCCTATGAAGAAATCACTTAGCTCCCCAGAAAGCATCGAAGAACTGATGCAACGCGCCGAAGCCATGGCAGGTTTAACCTTAGGCCAGCTTGCAAATTATCACGATATTGAGATGCCGAATGACTTAAAACGTCATAAAGGCTGGGTCGGACAACTAATTGAATTAGAGTTAGGTGCCTTAGCGGGCTCAAGGCCTGAACAAGACTTTGTTCATTTAGGCGTAGAGCTCAAGACGATTCCAGTCAACCGACAAGGAAAAGTGCTCGAAACGACTTATGTAACGGTAGCGCCACTGACCAATATACAAGGGTTAACGTGGGAAAATAGCGTGGTTTGCCATAAGCTCCAACAGGTATTGTGGATCCCTGTTCAAGGTGACCGAGAGATCCCCTTAGCCGAGCGCCAGATAGGCTCACCTATTTTATGGCAACCATCTAGTGAAGAGAGTGAACTCCTAAAACAAGACTGGGAGGAGATCATGGAGTTAATAGCAATGGGCCAAGTCGACAAAGTCACAGCTCGACATGGAGAAGTGCTACAGCTACGCCCTAAAGCCGCGAATAGTCAGGTCGTTACAGATAGCATTGGCCGTGATGGACAACTCACCCAAACCAACCCTAGAGGCTTTTATTTAAAGACCCAATTTACCCAAAAAATACTTTCACAGCTGCTTTAAGTCTTTTTTTGGCCAAAACTCACACTCATTTGACCTAGATCACAAATACTACTAGTCAAAGTAGGGGAATATTCTATAAAATAGCGCCTCCTAAAATCGTGTAGTATTTGGATACCCCCTTAATAGTGAAAGCACATATACAAGCGAAAAAATTAGCCTTTGCTATATTCGCTTGGACTTTGGCCATGGCGGCTTTCGTATTTTTTAGATACGCGCAAACTCCAGAACTTCCACAGTGGGCCATTGGCTCCGCTGATTTAGCCACGCTTTCAATTTATATGGGCCTGATTTTCGGCAGCCTTCACTGGATGTCGAACTTAATTGCAGATTTCAGTGCTATCAATCGCTTACCCTATGTTTTTTCGGTTGTTTTTAAAGGCCTGTTTTTATTGCTCGGCGCAACAACTTTGGCCTATATCACCCAATACCTCAACATGTGGGCCATTGAAAACCATATGACTACATTGCGCCAAATGTTAACAGCGCACATTCTTTATAGTCCTTCATTCCAGGCATTGATTGTCTATCTCGTTGTGGTGCGTGTCGGCCTAGCATTTATTGAGCAGATGGCACTATTAGTTGGCCCAAGAGTGCTACTTAATATTGGTTTAGGTAAATATCATAAGCCAAGATATGAACAGCGCTTATTTTTGTATTTAGATATGGTGGCATCAACCACTCATGCTGAATCACTTGGAGACTATCGTTTTAGCCGCTTAATCCAAGACAGTTTTAGTTTATTAGCCGATACGGTAACCAATAACGAGGCTGAAATTTATCGTTATATGGGGGATGCAGTTCTTATCCACTGGCCATTAAAAGACGGTATTAAAGAAGATCGATGCTTTAATATTTATCATGAGTTTAGTCAGCAACTCAGCTGGCAAAGACGCTACTTTGAAGAACAATATGGCTTTGTGCCTAAATTTAAGGCTGCGGCCCATTGCGGTCAAGTTGTTGCTGCCGTTGTAGGTGTGCAGAAGCAAGAGATTAGCTTCTTTAGCGATGTACTTAATACCTTAGCTCGGTTACAAGACCAATGTAACCCACTGGGTCAGCGAATGCTGATCTCTGGCTCGCTACAATCACGTCTTGAATATAGCGACTCACAGTACAACCTAAATAGCTTAGGACCAATCAAGTTAAAAGGTAAGCAACACTCCATCGAAGTCTTTGGTGTCACACCTAAACTCGCTAACTCTTAGCAATAAAAAATAGCAATAAAAAAGCCGATAATTTTATCGGCTTTATTATTTATACCAACGACCTATTTATCAGCTTGCTCTAATAACTTTTGGATCTCTAATCCTATCGTTCTAAAGGTCAAAATTCGGCTTGATGTTTGGCGCCAAACTAATCCGATGTCGCGGTAAGGCGTCTCACCAGGCGGGGCCATCGTCGTTAAGTCTGTGTTATTCAAAATCCCCGCATCGATTGCCATCTGCGGTAAGAATGTTGTGCCTAGTTTACAGTTAACCATCTGTACTAACGTGTGCAGGCTCGTCGCTGCAAATGGGTTGATTTTAATACTCTCACCTAATTGACAAGCCGAAATGGCATGGCCTGTAATACAGTGCTCTGCTTGCAGTAAAAAAATACTTTCATCCGGTAAATCTTGATAGTCGATGGGTTCATGGATCTCATCGCTCAAATCTTTATGCACTACCATTTTGAACGGATCAATACCAACCTTCATGCTATGAAAGCCACTCGTATCGACCGGAAGAGCCAGCAACAGCAGATCGAGCTCGCCTTTACCTAACGCGTCGATCAGACGATCGGTTGTGTCTTCTTTTAAGAATAGCGTTAAGTCTGGGTAAGCCTGCTTGCAATGTTGAACCACATTACTCAACAAAAAAGGCGCAATAGTAGGAATACAACCTAAGCGGATCTCACCAGTCATAGGCTCACCTTGATGCTTAACCAGTTCGACCAAATCATCAACATCAGTCAACAGCTTACGAGAGCGCATCACCACCTCTTCACCTATCGCGGTAAAGATAAATGACTTATGGTCACGCTCAATAAGCTGGTGACCTAACTGCTCTTCAAGGTTTTGAATGCCGCTAGACAAGGTCGATTGGCTGACATGGCATATTTTAGCGGCTCTGTTGAAGTTCTGTTCTTGGTGTAGATTCACCAGATAGAACAGATTCTTTAAACTTGGTAGATGTTTCATAAAATAGATTACCAGTGACATTATTTATCTAATCGTTCAATCTAACTCTACCATAAAACGCTAAGCCAACTCTGATTTAGAGCGGTTAGACTGTGAACTGAATCAAAAATGTACAAGATAATCTATTGATACTGTTTAACGACAGATAAAAAAATAGCGCAGTGGATAATCCAAACTGCGCTATTAATATTGAAGCTAGGTTAATTTAAGCCTTAGACTCCAAGTATTCTTTTAATTGCTGCAAGTCTTTTGAAGCGTATGCAACAATTTCATTCAACCATGCTTGGTGCTCTTGTTCCCAAGATGCTTCTTCGCCATGTTGTAATAGCTGGGCATATTGCTGAATACGTTTAAGGCCAACTGAACCCGCTGCGCCTTTGAACTTATGCGCTTCGCTACAAAGCGTATCTTTATCGTTAGCTTCTTGTGCACTGACTAGGTTGCCAACGTACTCTGGCATCAGTTGTTCAAACAAGACGACGCTTTTAAGTAGCGTACCTGCACCAATTGCACTGCAGTATTGCTCCAGTGTATTAAGATCCAGAATTGATTCTAATTCAGCCGTTGCCATTTAGGCACCTCTCAAAATATTGCCATGTATACAAAAATACGAATTTACCACATAATACCCGCTAAAATCACCGGTGCAACAACTACTGTCACACGAGGTTAAATTTACACCGATTTTAACACTTTACCAACCTATCATTAAATAAAGTAACCTTGCGGCTACCTTGCCAATCTGATACTTGAACGTTTTTCGCACAAATCCCCTAACAGTTTAAACGCTATTTTTCAAATAGGTACCTTGACCGCCTTTTGCCTTCAGATCATCAACAATTGCCACAAGACCATTCCAACGATAGGCACACCAGTCTGGTGCTAACAACATAGGTTTTTTAGCGTAAGCGGTAACTCGATGGAAGATCACCTCTTTGGGGGTCCAGCGTATCAGTTCTCCCACGCTAAAAGCATAGGTTTCAAGCTCAAGTAAACTCATCTTGTCGTTACGCCATGCTTTGGCCATGGTGCTGCCTTCCACAATATGCAGCGGGTGCAGCTTAATGCCATCAACGCCGACGGCTAACACCTTATTTAAGGTTTCAAGATAGTCTTTATGGCTTTCACCTGGCAGCCCCAAAATCAAATGAGTACATACCTTAATGCCTAAATGACGCGCGCGCTTAACTGTATCTTCATAGGCAGCGAAGTCGTGCCCGCGGTTAATTTTCTTTAGGGTGTTGTCATTAGCCGATTGCAGGCCTAATTCTAGCCATACATCAACGCCATCATTTTGATAGCCAACTAATAGCTCCAGTACGTCATCAGGAACGCAGTCAGGCCGAGTGCCGACACAGAGCCCAACAATATCACTATCTTGTATCGCTTCATCGTACTTTTGCTTTAATACTAGGTACTCATCATAAGTACTGGTATAGGCTTGAAAATATGCAATATATTTCGATGACTTAGATGATAAGCGCTCACGCCCCTGATTAAGTTGTTCTTGAATAGAAAGCTCTGTTTTATGTTCATGACTAAACGAAGCCACATTACAATAGGTACAACCGCCCTTACCCAAAGTGCCGTCACGATTTGGACAAGTGAACTTAGCATCAATAGTCAGCTTACGGATCCGCTCACCATATTTTTGTTTGCATACACCACCGAAGGTATTAACGTAACTATCCAGTCCCAACTGCTCTATCACCTTGCGAAAAAATTTGCGCTATTTTAACCAGTTCCACAATTCATTAATTAGCGCTAGCTCAAATAACCGTAAAGACCATGCTTTACTATTAATGATTTCTTTACGTTACTAACGACTCACCTTTACTACACTCATGTTTATTTATGCATAAATACTCACAAGTAAGAGTGGTTATCATTTAACTGTATGTGCAATAAAAATCACTTTACCGAAAACAGATATAATCAACATTTTAGTTACAAATAGGCGGCTAGAAAAAACCGTAAATTTCAAAATCCTTTTTATTCATAATGTTATACGTGAAGATCTGCAGTTTACGTTAAGGTAAACCGATTAATACAGGTGTATTAAACAGCAATTGCAAGTTACTTTTTATGCAATAATTTGGTTTGACCTTTAACCCGCTTGAGGTTAATTTGATTGATTCGGGTGCATATCTATAGAGATTTTTTGCTTTATCTCCCGAGTTGTATCAGTTGAGGTTAGGGAGTGTAGTAATGAGCTTATATCATCCAAGTTTTGAGCGGGACAATTGTGGATTTGGGTTAATAGCCCAGATGGACGGTGAAGCAAGCCACCGTATTGTACGTACCGCGATCCATGGCCTAGACCGAATGAAGCATCGTGGCGGTATTGCTGCTGATGGCCGCACTGGCGACGGCTGTGGTCTATTAATGCAATTACCAATTAACTTCTTTAAAGCGATAGCCGAAGAAAATGAATGGCATTTAAGCCGTCGTTTCGCCGTTGGCATGCTTTTCCTTAGTCAAGATACTATCTTAGCTTCGCAAACCAAACAGCTACTTGAACAAGAACTCCAAAAGGAAACCTTAAGTGTTGCAGGGTGGCGAAATGTGCCAGTTAATGCCGACGTACTTGGACCAATTGGTAAAGCGAGTCAACCACAGATAGTTCAAGTATTGATTAACGCCCCCATTGGCTGGCGAGAAAAAGACTTAGAACGACGCTTATATATGGCAAGGCGGCGTGTAGAGCAACAGCTTACTCACGATAAAGACTTCTATGTAGCGAGTCTTTCAGGCCAGGTCATCGTCTATAAAGGTCTGATGATGCCTGCCGACCTGCCTGCTTTTTATAGTGACTTGGCAGATATCCGCCTCCAAAGTGCAATCTGCTTATTCCACCAGCGCTTTTCAACCAATACATCACCTAAATGGCCGCTGGCTCAGCCATTTAGATATTTAGCTCACAATGGCGAAATCAACACCATTACCGGTAACCGTCAATGGGCAAGAGCGCGTGCTTATAAGTTTCACGCACCATTACTACCTGATTTACAGCAGGCAGCACCTTTCGTAAATGAAACGGGTTCTGATTCATCATCTCTGGACAACATGTTAGAGATGCTACTTGCTGGCGGTATGGATTTATATCGCGCAATGCGTCTATTGATCCCACCAGCGTGGCAAAGTAACCCTGAAATGGATGCAGAGTTAAAGGCCTTCTATGACTTTAACTCGATGCATATGGAGCCTTGGGATGGTCCTGCCGGTATCGTAATGACTAACGGCCGTCACGCGGCCTGTGCCGTTGACCGAAATGGCTTGCGCCCTTCGCGTTATGTCATCACTAAAGACCGTATACTAACCTTAGCCTCTGAAGTCGGCATTTGGGATTACGCTGCAGATGAAGTGATCGAGAAAGGTCGCGTAGGACCCGGTGAGTTGTTAGTACTCGACACCCTTAATGGGCAACTTTATTCATCGTTTGAAATTGATAACGACTTAAAGCGTCGCCACCCATACAAAGAGTGGATGGCTAAAAATAGTAAAGTGCTTAAACCTGCAGAAGATTTTGGACCGAACGATCAAGGTAGACGTGAATTTGATGATGCCCAGCTGCTGCAATATCAAAAACACTTTGGCTATTCTCGTGAAGAGTTAGAGCAAGTTATTTGGGTGCTAGCTCAAAAAGGTGAAGAAGCCACAGGCTCTATGGGCGATGACACGCCGATGGCAGTGTTGTCGAAAAAATCACGTACCCTCTATGACTATTTTCGCCAAAAGTTTGCCCAGGTAACCAACCCACCTATTGACCCGCTACGTGAAAAGCACGTGATGTCGTTAACCACTTGCGCGGGTCGTGAGCAAAACCTATTCAACGAGACCACAGGTCATGCCTACCGTGTGATGTTTAACTCGCCAGTGTTGCTATATAGCGACTTCAACCAGCTAATGGCACTCGATAGCACCTACTACCGTGCCAATACCGTCGATTTAAACTATGACCTCAGTGAAGGTTTAGAAGCTGCCGTTAAACGTATCTGTGATGAAGCTGAACGTTTAGCGCGATCGGGTACCACCTTATTAGTGCTTTCAGATCGTGCAACCGCTAAATCTAAGCAAGTGATCCCAGCTGCTATGGCGGTTGGAGCAGTACAGCAAGTGCTGGTTGATAATAGCCTTCGCTGTGACACCAACATCATTGTTGAAACCGCATCAGCCCGCGATCCTCATCACTTTGCAGTGCTGCTAGGCTTTGGCGCTACGGCTGTTTACCCCTACCTTGTGTATGAGTGCATCTCTGATCTAGCTAAGCGTAACGGTGTTGAAAATACCCGTGACTTGATGCTTAACTTCCGCCATGGCATAGACAAGGGTCTGCGTAAGATCATGTCTAAGATGGGCATTAGTACCGTCGCCTCTTACCGCTGCAGTAAACAATTTGAAGCAGTCGGTCTTGCAGATGAAGTCGTCGAGCTGTGTTTTAATGGCGTGATAAGCCGAATTCAAGGAGCGACGTTCGATTTAATCGAACAAGATCAGCAACTGCTACACAAAAATGCATTTAGAGCGCACCAGCCGTTGACCCAAGGCGGATTGCTCAAATATGTTGAGGGTGGCGAATACCATTGTTTTAACCCAGATGTGGTTAACACCTTACAAGCAAGCTTGAGAGATCAAGATTACCCAAGTTATAAACGTTTCACTGAACTTGTCGATAATCGCCCAATTGCAACATTGCGTGACTTAATTGAAGTCAAAGGTGAACTTGCCCCCGTTAAAATTGAACAAGTAGAAGCAGCTAAAACCCTATACCCACGTTTTGACAGCGCCGCAATGAGTATCGGAGCCCTAAGCCCTGAAGCTCATGAGGCACTAGCCGTTGCGATGAACCGCTTAGGCGGTCGCTCAAACTCCGGTGAAGGTGGAGAAGATCCACGCCGCTTCAATACCGAAGGTAACTCGGCAATTAAGCAGATTGCGTCGGGTCGATTTGGCGTAACGGCACATTATTTAGTCAATGCTGAAGTATTACAAATCAAGGTTGCTCAAGGTGCAAAACCAGGCGAAGGCGGACAACTTCCTGGCGATAAAGTCAGCGTTGAGATTGCCGCGCTACGTAATGCTCGCCCAGGTGTGACACTGATTTCACCACCACCGCATCATGACATCTACTCGATTGAAGACTTAGCTCAGCTGATTTTTGATTTGAAGCAAATCAATCCCAAAGCGCTAGTATCAGTCAAACTGGTATCTGAGCCCGGTGTCGGCACCATTGCCACCGGTGTCGCTAAAGCCTACGCCGATATGATTACCATTTCAGGGTACGACGGTGGTACTGGTGCCAGCCCTATCACCTCAGTAAAGTATGCCGGAAGCCCATGGGAGCTCGGTCTTGCCGAGGTACATCAGTCTCTGATCGCAAACGGTCTGCGTCATAAAATCCGCTTACAGGTGGATGGCGGCTTAAAAACCGGCAAGGACGTTATCAAAGCCGCACTGCTCGGCGCTGAAAGCTTTGGTTTTGGAACTGTGCCTATGATTGCTCTAGGTTGTAAATACCTACGTATTTGCCACCTCAACAACTGCGCGACGGGTGTTGCTACCCAAAATCCAAAACTGCGCAATGAGCATTACCATGGATTACCAGAACGCGTCATGACCTATTTTGAGTTTGTGGCACAGGAGATCCGTGAGTACATGGCGGCACTGGGTGTAACAGAGTTTGAAGAGATGGTAGGGCGCAGCGACTGGTTAGCAGCCATTGAGGGCGATACGGCTAAACAACAACATCTCGATTTAGCACCGATCCTATATCGCCCTAAGGTGCCAGAAAACTCAGCGGTTACATGGCGCGAAATCAATCCTCCATCAGACAAAGGTCAATTAAACCAACGTCTGGTCGCAGATTGTAAAGAGGCCGTATTAGCCGGTATATCCATTTGTGAGATGTTCAGCATCAACAATACCGACCGCTCTGTAGGAGCGAGCCTGTCAGGCTATATCGCAACCCACATTGGTAAAAGCGGCGCGAAAGCCCCTATCACCCTGAAATTTAACGGCAGCGCAGGCCAAAGCTTTGGAGTATGGAACGCACCGGGTCTTGAGCTAATGCTATGCGGTGATGCCAATGATTACGTCGGTAAAGGCATGTCTGGCGGTAAAATTTGTGTCTATCCACCACTGGGAAGCCCATTCAAGAGCGAGCGTTCGGCGATTTTAGGGAATACCTGTTTGTACGGGGCCTCTGGCGGCAAGTTATTCGCGTCAGGTAAAGCTGGCGAGCGTTTTGCGGTGCGTAACTCAGGTGCCATTGCCGTTGTCGAAGGCTTGGGTGATAACGGTTGTGAATACATGACTGGCGGCATTGTTGTTGTGCTCGGTAGAACCGGCGTTAACTTCGGTGCAGGTATGACCGGTGGGTTTGCCTATGTATTTGACCAATATGGTCACTTTAACCGCCGAGTCAATACCGAGATGGTCGATACACACAAAGTACAATCGCCAATACATCAGCAGCATCTACGCGATTTGATAGAGCAGCATGTAACAGAAACCAATAGCGATCATGCCAAGATGATCTTGAGCGATTTCGAAAACTGGCTAGATTGCTTCATTTTAGTGAAACCAAAAAGTGTTGCACTAGATGATCTATTAAAGTTAGCGCAATCAGAACCTGCACTTGCAGTCAGAGCGGGGTAAATAACATGAGCAATGATTTTCAGTTTCTTGAAGTTGGACGTAAAGACCCAACTAAACATGCAGCTAAACAACGTGCAACGCAGTTTATTGAGATTTACCAGCCCTTTGCCCAACCACAGGTGAAAGAGCAAGCTGACCGCTGTTTAGATTGCGGTAACCCCTATTGTGAATGGAAATGCCCACTGCATAACTACATTCCCAACTGGCTGCAACTGGCCAAACAGGGACGTATTATGGAAGCGGCTGATTTGGTCCACGAGACCAACACCCTGCCCGAGATCTGCGGCCGAGTGTGCCCACAAGACAGGCTCTGTGAAGGGGCTTGTACCCTTAACGAAGAGTTTGGGGCTGTGACTATCGGTAATGTTGAAAAGTACATTACCGATACGGCCATCTCACAAGGCTGGCGCCCCGATATGTCAATGGTTACGCCACGTAAAGAGCGAGTGGCAATTGTCGGCGCAGGACCTGCGGGTCTTGGCTGCGCCGATATTTTAGCTCGCAACGGTATTCAAGCTGTAGTGTTTGATAAAAACGTGCAGATTGGCGGCCTACTCACTTATGGAATTCCGTCATTTAAGCTCGATAAAGAGGTGATGCAAATTCGCCGCAATGTACTTGAGGGTATGGGCATCGAGTTTAAATTAGGTGTCACTGTAGGCAAAGATATCGACTTTAAGCAATTAATTGAACAGTACGACGCCGTATTTCTTGGCATGGGTACCTACACCGCCATGAAAGCCAATCTTGTCGGGGAAGATGCAAGTGGCGTACATCAGGCACTGCCTTACTTAATTGGTAATACCCATAATGTCATGGGGACTGAATGCTTAGATAATCCCTACCTCAGCCTAAAAGACAAACGCGTCGTCGTGCTAGGAGGTGGTGATACAGCAATGGACTGTGTACGCACTGCAGTACGTCAAGGTGCAACGCAAGTCATCTGTGCCTATCGCCGAGATGAGGAGAATATGCCCGGTTCTCGGCGTGAAGTGCAAAATGCTCGCGAAGAGGGTGTTGAGTTTCTGTTTAATCGTCAACCCTGTGAAATTAAAACCATCGACGGTAATGTGGTGGGGATCGAATTTATCGAGACCCTGCTCGGTGAAGCCGATGACAGTGGACGTCGCCGCCCAGAGCCTATAGCAGGCAGTGAACAGGTGCTTGATGCCGATGCCATCATTATCGCCTTTGGTTTCCAACCGAGCCCAGCAAAATGGCTTGATGACTACAACATTGAGCTTAATGACTGGGGCTTAGTCAAAGCGCCAAAAGTCGCCGATAATCCATTTCAAACCAGTAACCCTAAGGTGTTTGCTGGGGGCGACATGGTGCGCGGTTCTGACTTGGTCGTTACAGCTATCGCAGAGGGCCGTGATGCCGCCATGGGCATTTTAAATTACTTAGAAGACTAAATATCTAGAAGAGCACTATTACTTATAAGAGTAAATTACTTATAAGAGTAAATTACTTAAAAAGCTAAATCATCTTTAAAAATGATGGCTTAAAAGCCTCATGTATTTAAGAGATGTATACCTAGTTACTTGTAATTATGCGCTTATGATTGTGCGCTCCCAGTGGAGCGCCTTTTTTTGCCTGCTATTTTTAGCAGTCTGTTAATCTCTATCATTCTCAGCCCCGTCCAGTCCCACCAAAATCCTTATACGTTAAATAGCTACCAGAAAAGAGCACTATCAAAGCAAAGCGTCAAATTTATCAGCTTCACCACTTGCCCCAAACCAGGCGACTTTAATAACGATTACAGCTAAAACTAATTTTTATTCAAAATTAATTTTCAGCTCGTCTGACCTGTTTAAGCAAAATTAAAGCTGGTGATTTATCACTATATAAACAATAACTTGAGAGAAATTAACCACACACTTAATTCACCAAATTAAATCTGTGAAGCAGATCTCATTTCCCGATAAAGCTTGATCGTTATAGCTCTAACCATTAGAGTTGTTATTAATTGAACGTTCAATCAACATTCAAAAGCACAAACTTTTCACAAGAGTAAACAAAAAATAACAATAAGAATTAAATTCAGGAATTTGCTTTTATATGCCCCGTCCGCCAATGAAAACCGTCCGCCAACAACAGCTCATCGAAGCCACTCTTGTCTCTGTAGAACGTCATGGGTTGCACAATACGACTATCAATACTATCAGCGGTTTGGCAGGTTTATCTTCTGGGCTAATTAGTCATTACTTCGGCGGTAAACAAGGACTGATTGAAGCAACGCAAAAGTATCTGCTAGATCAACTAAAACAAGCATTATTGAGCCGTACCGCAGGCACAACACTATTACCACTAGAGCGACTGCACGCCATTGTTGAAGCCAACTTTACTGAGCTGCAGCGTTCAAAACCCGCAACAAAAACCTGGTTAAGCTTTTGGTCACAAGCCATGCACGAGCCAGGCCTTGCTAGGCTACAACACATTAATAGCCAGCGCTTATACAGCAACCTTCTGTTCTCTTTTAAACAACTCCTCCCTAAAGCCAACGCCATTTCCGCGGCCAAGCAGACAGCCGCGATGATCGATGGTTTTTGGCTACGTAGTGCGCTAAGCCCTACTCCAGAGAAAGAGTTTCAGCAGGCCCAAATTCTATCTAAAGCCTTTATCGAGGCAGTGATCATGCAGTACGGAGAAACCCGATGTCACTAGTCGTTTACCGCAATTATATTCACGGCAAAGCTCTCAAAAATACCACAGGCGAAACCTTCGAAGTTATCAATCCAGCTAATGGAGAGGTGAATTATTTAGTCGAAGTCGCCGATGAAACAATCCAACAAGCTGCGATTGAAAGCGCTAAAGCAGGTTTTGAAACCTGGTCAAAAATGACCGCCATAGAACGTAGTCGCATTCTACTTAAAGCCGTAGCACTGCTTCGACAGCGCAACGATGAGTTAGCAGCCATCGAAGTTCAAGATACAGGCAAGCCTTGGCAAGAAGCCTCTGTGGTCGATGTTGTCACAGGCGCAGACTCCATTGAGTTTTTTGCCGGTCTTGCCCCCAGTATTGAAGGCAATCAGCAAACTGTGGGTGATGACTTTTATTACACTCGCCGAGAGCCACTGGGCATTTGCGCCGGCATTGGTGCATGGAACTACCCGCTACAAATCGCTTGCTGGAAAGCCGCTCCCGCGCTGGCCTGCGGTAATGTAATGATCTTTAAGCCATCGGAAGAAACTCCGCTAGGAGCGATAAAGCTAGCCGAAATCTTTACCGAAGCAGGTGTCCCCGATGGTGTGTTTAACGTTGTTCAAGGCGATGGTCGGGTTGGCGCTTGGCTCACAAACAATGATGACATTGCCAAAGTGTCATTCACTGGCGAAGTTGGCACTGGCAAGAAAGTAATGGCCGCGGCGGCAAGTTCCCTCAAAGAGGTCACCATGGAGCTTGGTGGTAAATCACCGCTAATTATCTTCAATGACGCCGACATCGACAATGCAGTATCAGCAGCCATGTTAGGCAACTTCTACACCCAAGGTGAGATCTGTACCAACGGCACGCGCGTATTTGTGCAACAAGATATCTACCCGCAGTTTATTGAAAAGCTACTAACACGCACTCAAAACAATATCATCTGTGGCGATCCTATGGATCCAGCCACTAACTTTGGCGCGCTGATCTCAAAGGCCCACCAAGAAAAAGTACTGAGCTATATCGAGATAGGTAAAAAAGAGGGTGCCGAGTTATTAGCGGGTGGCCATGCGCTAACACCAGAAAATAGCCCTAATGGCTATTTTGTCGCGCCAACCATCTTTGGTCAGTGCCTTGATGAGATGACACTCAGTAAAGAAGAGATCTTTGGCCCTGTAATGTCAGTGCTGCCCTTTAGTGATGAAGAGGAAGTGGTTCGCCGTGCTAACGATACCCGTTTAGGACTTGCCGCTGGTGTATTTACCCAAGACATTACTCGTGCGCACCGCGTTATTCACCAGATGCAAGCTGGCATATGCTGGATCAACGCCTATGGCGCCTCACCTGCTGAAATGCCAGTAGGGGGTTATAAGATGTCAGGGATTGGCCGTGAAAACGGTAGTGAGACCCTAAAAGCCTATACCCAAATAAAAGCCGTATACGTTGGTATGCAGCCTCTTGAAAGTCCATTTTAAGGAGCTGATATGACGACGAATAATTCACAATATGATTATATTATCGTTGGCGCAGGCAGTGCAGGCTGCGTGTTAGCCAACCGTCTATCAGCCGATAGCAATAATCGTGTGCTGCTGCTTGAAACTGGCGGTAGCGACAGAAGCATCTTTATCCAGATGCCTACTGCGCTTTCAATCCCCATGAATACTAAAAAGTACGCTTGGCAGTTTGAAACTGATGCAGAGCCTCATCTCGATAATCGCCGTATGCATTGCCCACGCGGTAAGGTACTAGGTGGCTCATCATCGATTAACGGTATGGTGTATGTACGTGGCCATGCTCGCGATTTTGATGAATGGCAACAGCACGGTGCAAAAGACTGGGATTACGCCCATTGCCTGCCATATTTCAAAAAAGCGGAAGACTGGGCATTTGGCGGCGATGATTATCGCAGCATTGACGGTCCACTCGGCGTTAACAACGGCAACAACATGAAAAACCCGCTATACAAGGCATTTGTTGCTGCGGGTGTTGATGCCGGTTACATGGCAACTGATGACTATAATGGCGCCCAGCAAGAGGGCTTTGGCCCAATGCACATGACGGTTAAAAATGGCGTGCGCTGGTCAACAGCCAATGCATACTTAAGACCTGCGATGAAGCGTGAAAACTTAACGGTTATCACCCATGCTCAGGTGCACAAGGTACTGTTTTCAACCAAGCAAGGTGAAACGAACAAAGCCGTGGGTGTGCGCTTTGAGCGTAAAGGAAAAATGCTTGATGTGAACGCCAGCAAAGAGGTAGTGCTGTCCGCAGGCTCAATCGGCTCACCGCATATCCTGCAACTATCAGGTGTTGGAGCGGCTGATACCTTAGCCAAGGCAGGCATCGAGCAAGTACATGATCTGCCGGGTGTGGGTGAAAACCTGCAAGACCATCTTGAGTTTTACTTCCAGTTCAAGTGCCTAAAGCCGATATCGCTTAACGGTAAATTAGACCCACTTAACAAACTGTTTATTGGTAGCCGCTGGATCTTAAACAAGTCTGGTTTAGGCGCGACCAATCACTTCGAGTCTTGCGGCTTTATCCGCTCTAAAGCGGGTCTAGAGTGGCCAGATCTACAATATCACTTTCTACCTGCCGCAATGCGCTATGACGGCAAAGAAGCGTTTGCCGGGCATGGTTTTCAGGTGCACATTGGCCACAATAAGCCCAAGAGTCGCGGCAGTGTCAAAGTCATCTCAGATGATCCTAAGCAGGCACCCAGCATTTTATTTAACTACCTGTCTCATCAAGACGATATCGAAGGTTTTCGTGCCTGCGTGCGTCTAACCCGTGAAATCATCAATCAACCTGCGCTCGATGAATACCGCGGTGAAGAAATTCAACCGGGAACTCAGGTACAGACAGATGAGCAGATAGACAGCTTTGTAAGAAGCGCTGTTGAGAGCGCTTACCATCCCTCTTGCACATGCAAAATGGGCGAAGATCCCATGGCTGTTGTCGACTCTGAAACACGAGTCCATGGGCTGCAGAATCTTAGAGTGGTTGACTCCTCTATTTTCCCGACCATCCCCAATGGCAATTTGAATTCGCCGACGATCATGTTAGCCGAGCGCGCTGCCGACTTAATCTTAGGTAATACGCCACTCGCGCCAAGCACAGCAGAAGTGATCATCAGCCAAGATTGGCAACAGCAGCAAAGGCTACGACCACCAGCAAGATAATCGCTTCGGCTTAGTAGGACGCGTCAGTAACTGTGACGCGACTAGCGCTAAGCCAAGCCCCTCCACAAACGAGATGAAGATGTTCGGCAATCCTTCTGCCGCCTCTTCAAACTGTTTACGTATAGGTAGCCAGCCTAAGCCACTGAGGCTAAATGGCACTAATCGCCACGTTTAATTTATCAAACCTTAACTGTCGTAAAAGCGGCAATTAAGGCTTGAGGGATTTTTGCAGCCAAAATTTGGCTAAAAGCGGGCATAACGATAATAAAAACAAGGGATAACCATGCTTTTTAATCAAGAGTTGTTTAATACAAATAAGTCAGGAGTTCAATAATGACCACTTGGCTAACTATAGGGATATTATTTACATTCGCTGCCATTGCCTTTGTGATCTACCGCTGGGGTAACGTCAAGTGTGTTGGTGTCACACCGGTGCGCACATTTACCTTTATCGCCATCCTGTTTACCTCAGGTTTGGACGTTGGTCTAATCATGTTCCCGCTAACGGAATTTGGCGGCTACGCCGATTTAAGCGCGAGTCCTGAGTATGGTTTTACCAACCCTCTGGCGATTGAATTTGGTTTCTGGGCATTTTTAATCTGGGCATTTTACTTCTTAACTTGTTTCTACTTTTGTGTCATCGAGCCACGAGTTAAGTTTTTCGAGATCCCAGTGATTAAGTTCATTAACAACCTAGTGATTATCGGCACCTGTGCCTTTACCGCTTATCTGCTATTGACCAATCTACCTTGGTATCTGCCCGAGATGGGCGATGGTGAGTCAATTGTCAGTAGCTTCTATCTGATCGTCTTTGTGATTATCGCTGCCGCCGTATACTCAAGCACCAGCATCCGTTATGTACGCCTACTTAGCTTAGCCAGCACCTGGTTATTCTTGGGTTTAATCGTACTGATGTGGGCTGGCGCGTTTATGTCAAAAG
The DNA here is from genome assembly GCF_052977065.1 of Shewanella sp. 125m-1. Classification (NCBI taxonomy): domain Bacteria; kingdom Pseudomonadati; phylum Pseudomonadota; class Gammaproteobacteria; order Alteromonadales; family Shewanellaceae; genus Shewanella; species Shewanella sp. 125m-1. The sequence goes on along the minus strand of NZ_JBRILT010000001.1, from coordinate 40,987 downwards.
AGTCCGGTGTGGGCGAATTCGTCAATACCTTTGCCTTAATTGGTGACTACTTTGGCAATATCCACCACTTCGTACTGCCGATGAATGATTACCATGAGTTCTACCTATTCTGGTGGTTTGCTTGGAGCATCATGATTGGTCAGTTCACGTCACGCTTTGTCGGTGGCATGAAGACCTATCAAGTACTGATTGCCATGATGGTATTTCCATCTTTGCCAATTGCCGTATGGTTTACCGTTTTGTACTACTACAGCGCCAATGAAATCGCCACCACAGGCTTTTATAACCTCGCCATGGTCTTGGTCGGTGTCACCTTTGTGATTAACTCACTCGACTCTTTGATCCGTCTTTACACAGATAACCTAAACCTAACCGTTGAGCGCTTCGGCAAGACTAAATACATCATAGGTAACCTTGCCTTGATGAGTGCCCTAACCTTACTGTTCCAATTGAATTTCTTAGAGATCCAATGGGTTGGCGCACTTGCTATCGGTCTTATCCTAGGCTGTTTTGGATACATCATGGCGACAAAATATAAGAAAGTGGCTGCAATTGAGCACTCTCCTACAGAAAACAAAATTGATTTCAGCAAAATTGAATTAGCTAACTAAAAAGAAACAAAGGAAAAGAAAGATAAATGATGAAAACAACAATTAAAAATCTAGCGCTACTGGGTCTAATCGCATTGCCAACAACGGCTATAGCCGGTGTTAGCTCAACGATTAATGCCACTTCTGACTACACCTTTAACGGTGTAAGCCAAACAGATAATGGCCCTGCTTTGCAGGCAAGCCTAGATTACGCCGCCGATGCGGGTTGGTATGTGGGTACTTGGGCATCGAACGTTGATTACGGTTCAGGCGATGACACCTGGTTAGAACTCGATTTTTACGGCGGAATGTTCTTCCAGCTCAGCGAAAGCGTATCACTCGATGCCGGTATCGCTTATTACACTTACCATGGTGACTCGTTCTCAGATGAGTACCAGTATCCAGAGGTATACACTAAATTTGGCTATGGGTCATCGGTTGGTCAAACAGAGCTAAACTTCTGGTACACATGGGATTATTTTGGTGTAGATGCGGGTCATTACATCATGATGGCAGCGCACACATTTAGCATTGCCGAAGGTCACGACATTCGTATCAGTTTTGACCGTTCAACATCAACGGATGTGAACAAGTGGTCTTGGGATGGCAATAAATCTTATAACCATTACCGCGCAGAATACATGACAAGCTGGAAAGGGTTTGACTTTAACCTAGCCGTTGAAGATACCAGCATGGACATAGACACAGCCGATACTCGCGCCGTGTTATCGGTTGCAAGAACCTTTAACTTCTAAAGGACTCGTCGCACACTGAAGCTTGCACCTAGCATAAATAGTGCGGTATAACGCTGGTCGTTGTACCGCACTATTTTAATTACAGCGATAAAAGACAATCATATTCGCTCATTAATACCTATCAGTATAAGCATACCGGCAAAGGCCTTTTGGCCAAGGAAAACAGATGGAAAAGTACGAACAATTATTGATTTCACTGCGCCGAGTGATCCGGGCTATTGATATCCATTCACGCCAACTCAACAAGCAATCTGGCTTAACGGGTCCGCAGCTAATGGTGATGCAAAGTATTGAACAGCTTGAAACTCCGCTAGCAAAAGACGTCGCTAAAGAGGTCGCACTCAGTCCTGCAACTGTGACAACCATTATTGATCGGCTAGAAAGCCGTGAACTCGTCGTTAGAACCCGCAGCGAGACCGATAAACGCAAAGTTATCCTATCACTGAGTGAGGCAGGTAAAGCATTACTGAGCAGCTCGCCTAAGCCATTACAAGAGCACTTTATTACACGCTATCAAAATCTTGAACAGTGGGAGCAAAGCCAACTGTTGTCATCAGTTGAGCGCATTGCCGCCATGATGGACGCCGAAGAGCTCGACGCCGCCCCAGTGCTGTTGGTGGGCCAAATTCAGGCAGATGAACAAACTTAACAGATGCCTGCTCTAACCTTTATCTAAAGTGAAGTAAGCTTTAATGTCATAAAGCTGCTGTAAGGGTCTTGCTTATAATCGGCAAACGGCGCGCACTCGCTAAAACCAAATTGCTCATACAACCTCTTGGCGGGTATAAACGCTGCCATAGAGCCGGTCTCAAGGCTGAGTCTTTGGTAACCTCGTAATCTCGCCTCACTGATAATATGATCCAACAGCATTTGGCCGACACCTTGGCGAAGAAACTTGTTCGATGTGCGCATCGACTTAATTTCACCATGGGTACGATCCAACTGCTTAAGTGCGCCGCAGCCCGCCAGTTCATCTTCTAACCATAGGCTCCAGAAGGTAACATCCTCAGCTTCCAAACCTGAGACATCCAGCGCATGCACGCTTTCTGGTGGCGAATGCGAGGCCATATCTTCATGGTGCGCTGCTAATAACTCAAGCACTTGTACATTGTCTAATTGACCGGTTTTTATTTGCATTGAATTCCCATTAGTACGATTAATTTTGGCCGTTAACTTACGATGGGTTAACTTAATTTAGCTGTAACAGATCCCACTTAGTGCCGTACAGATCTTCAAAAACAACCACAGTGCCATACTCTTCAACTCTTGGTTCTTCTTTAAAAATCACACCTTGAGATTGCATAAATTCATAATCTCTCCAAAAATCATTGGTATGTAAAAACATAAAAACTCTACCACCAGTCTGGTTCCCTACTGAGAACTTTTGCTCTTCAGTACTTGCTTGTGCCAACAACAAATTGGTTCCATTAGAATTAGGAGGCGTAACTAGTACCCAGCGCTTACCACCTCCTAAGTAGGTATCTTCAACTAAATCGAAACGCAATTTTTGAGTATAAAACGCAATCGCCTCGTCATAATCTTCAACAACCAGCGCGATAGCACCGATTTTCTGCTTTATCTGTTCTTTCATATTATTCTTTCCTGAGTTAAACCGCGATATTCATAAAGCTGCTTTAATCTCCATCGCCAGCAAGTGTGTTACAGGTTTTATTTGATAACAAGTATCGATGCCCGGCATATATCTCATCTTATCTTCAAGGCTTTTTCACTAACGCAAAGCGCCGTGGTATATTAGCGCCCATATTCATTCAGGTAGTAAAAAGGTCATTTCATGAAAATCGGTATTATTGGCGCTATGGAGCCAGAAGTTGCGCACTTAGTTGAGTCGATGCAAAACCCAAGCTCTACAACCATTGCGGGTATCGAGTTTGTTGCAGGTCAACTTGCGGGTAAAGACGTAATCGTCACTCGCTCTGGTATTGGTAAAGTCACTGCCAGTGTTGCGACTACGCTACTTATCGAAAAGTACGCGCCAGATGCCATTATTAACACGGGGTCAGCGGGTGGTTTTGTTGATGATTTAGCCATTGGCGATATCGTTATTTCATCTGAAGTGCGTCACCACGATGTTGATGTAACCGCTTTTGGTTATGAAATTGGCCAGATGGCGCAGCAACCAGCAGCGTTTATCCCTGATGCTAAACTGGTTGCAGCAGCACAAAAAGCGGTTGCTAGCCTTGGCGAAGTAAAAGCGATTGAAGGTCTGATTTGTACTGGCGATAGCTTTATTTGCGATCCGCTGCGCACTAAGACCATGCTTGAGAACTTCCCAACAATGGCAGCATGTGAAATGGAAGGCGCTGCAATCGCGCAAGTTTGTCATCAGTTTAGCGTACCGTTTGTGGTTATCCGCTCACTGTCTGACAATGCTAACAACGACTCGCCTGTGGATTTTGACGAGTACATTGTAAAAGCTGGTCATCACTCAGCATTGATGGTTATCGCTCTGCTTGAGCAGCTTTAATAAGCTGCGTAACGCAAAGCTCTAAAATATAAGGATAGCGCAGCGATATGGTGCCAGAGTTTACTAAAATCTTTTCTCAAGATAGTCAGCTTTACACTGGAGCCTTAGTGTTATTAGTGTCCATTTTGTTGGCACGAATTGCCCCTCTTCCGCGCAATCTGCAGCCACTTGAATGGTTATCTCAAGTGGCTAAAAACTTAAGCACTAAAGTTAACCATGTCGACCGCGCCCCGTCACAGCAGTTAATCGCCGGCTCCCTAGCCATGTTACTGTTAATCGTTCCTTTTTGGGCAGTGATAAGTTTTCTGATAGAACTCGCTGAGTTCCCCTGGTTCTTTGAAGCCGTGGTGATTTACCTGTGCTTGCAGGACGATCATTTTCGCTATATTGCCAATGAAGTGATGATCTCGATTAAAGGGGACAATAAAGTTCGCGCCCGTGGCCTTTTAGAGCCTTGGCTAAATCGCAGCACCTATTCTCTTTCTAGCGTTGGTCTGTGTAAGGCCGCTATCGAACGACTCTCGACCACTTCAATCTACGGTACTGTTTCAGCCATCTTGTTTTATGCTATTGGCGGCATCCCACTGCTCATTGTGGCAAGAATGATTAAACAGCTTGAGTTTTGCTGGCCGGTTTATAATCCACTTTACCGCTTCTTTGGTATGCCTATATATATACTCAGCACTATAGTCCACTATATTCCAGCCAAACTATGGAGCCTAAGCCTTGCCATTCAAGGTGGCCCAAAAAGCCTTGCGACCCTGTTTCGCCCAAAAGTGAATACGACCCCATTAAATGAATATCAAACCTGCGAAGTTGTCGCCTGTGCATTAGCGATTGAACTTGGCGGACCAATTAAATTTAAAGAACTTAGGGTAGATACCCCGAAGGTGTCTTACGGTTCTCTCCCCGATGAAAATGATCTAGTTCGCGCGATTAAACTCAACTCAATCGCCTTTAGCCTTTGGGCTTTGGCTATTGTCGTCTTGCCGGGAATATGGGCACTGTTACGGGTAATGCAGGGGTGATTTCGCTGGCTTATAAACCTAAGCATTGAATTTTATTTAATTACCCCACTTTACCGCTGTTTATTTAGCCTGCGGATTGTAATCATCTTGTATAAATTGTTGGCGTTGGTATCATCCTTTAAACTTGTTGTGTTGACTCATTTTAGGGCTGAATCCATTGTTTGATAATATTCATGTTTCGCTAACCACGCCTGCTTTACTCTTTCCTGCCATCTCTTTGCTATTGCTGGCGTATACCAACCGTTTCTTTTCGTTAGCGGCACTTATCCGTAATTTGAGCGCTGATGGCAAGCCCATAAACCATAGCCAATTAAAAAACCTTCGTCAGCGAATTAGCATCATTAAGCGTATGCAAGAGTCTGGAGCATTAAGCTTCGCTCTGTGTGTGCTGTGCATGATTTTTATCTACGTTGGCTTTAACAAAGTCGGCGCGTTTATCTTTGGTTGTAGTCTATTCTTACTCTTATATTCACTACTGCTTTCAGTGATTGAAATTCGTATCTCTGTCGATGCACTTAATATTCATCTACAAGAGTTGGATAAATGATCGATTGGATCTATTTTTTTGACCTTTGCGGTACAGCAGTATTTGCATTATCAGGTGCACTCGCTGCCGGTAGGCACAAAATGGACCCCTTTGGCGTACTGGTACTTGCGTCGGTAACCGCCATTGGCGGTGGCAGTATTCGTGACGCCCTGTTGGGCGCCACCCCCGTCTTTTGGATCCAGGACCCTAACTACATTACGGTGATTTTAATTACCGTGATACTGACCTTTATTTTTGTACGTAAGCCTAAACGAGTACCACGCTATATTTTACCTGTTGCCGATGCGCTCGGATTGGCGCTATTTACTGTAATTGGTGTAGAGAAAGCACTAAATTTAGAACTCAGCGGTATGACTGCCGTGATCATGGGTTTAATCACTGGTGTAGGCGGTGGTATTATTCGCGACCTGCTTTGTCAGCAAGTTCCTATGGTGCTTCGCACTGAGATTTATGCAACCGCATCGATAATGGGCGGGATCTGCTATACCATTAGCCTACATTGGGGAGCCGCCGATATGTTTGCTTTATTATTTGCAATGAGTACCGCACTCGTGATTAGATTAGCGGCAATCCGTTGGCACCTTTCATTACCTGCTTTTGATTTAAAGACACCACAATAATGAGATTAGCTTTTTTGAGTTTTGTATTTGTACTGTTTAGCTTTCCGGCTTTCGCTAATGTTGGCGACATGCCAAAAGAGCAGCAGTTGGCGATCAAGTATATTCAGGCGCTGACTCATCAAGATTATTCTAGCCTGAGCGCTTTTTACAATCGTGATAGCGTGTTTAACGATAAAACGGCCGGGCGTAAATACACTGGCAAACGCCACATTCTACAATTTTTAAAACGAGCCCACAGCGGCGTACTTGAATATGACTTTAACATTGAGCATATGTTTAACTCCGGCTCACTCGTGGTCTTGATAGGTAATTACCGTTACAAGGGCCCTGGCGAGCAATTTGGAAAGCCTGGGCGCATCATTAATATCGCCATTCCAGGTGTTACAACGCTAAGCTTAGACATGACTCATGAGCGGGTAAAAGAGCATCAAGATTTGATGGACTATCAAACCATGTCGGATCAACTCTCTGTTCAGTAACCCTTAAACCTCACAGCCGTTTTAACTCGCAATAACTTACCGACTCAGCTCACAATTTACTCGCAACGTGGAAACTTTTCTGCGTTCACCTGTCAAAGTATTAGGTACTTTGTATTTCGTAGGTTGTTATGAGTGTCATCAATGCTTTTCGAGCTATTATTATCTTGCTTCCACTGCTATGTGGTTCCGCCTTTGCGCTAGAGCAGCCCATAGTGGTGTCTTTTGCGGACCAACCTATCGTTAAGTTTAATCAAAAACTTGAGATCGCCCAGCACCAAAAACGCAGCTGGAGCACGCAACCAGAATCGATTTCGGCTCACTATGCAGGGACTAACTTCCTGCTCGCTAAAGTTAAACAATATCAGGGCAAAGTGGTGACGTATAACGTCAGCGCGGCAAAAGGCGAACACCCTAAGATGTTATTGATTATTTCGATGGAAAAACACAAAGATAAATGGGTTTTAGATGCGGCAAGGTTAACTTGGCAATGTAAAAACGGCCTGCATTTTGGCACAGACCGCTGTTCACAGAACCATTAACGACAAGTTAATGGCTTTAGCTTTTTAAACAGGGGCACACTATCTAAACATGTTTATAGGTTTCGCAGCGCAGCCCTCTGATTTAATGCTTCTACACCAGAGTGATTTTAGCAAACTTACGCTTGCCCACTTGGAATACCGCTGAGGTACCGGCATTAAGTTGAAGACGAGTATCTTCAATCTTATCGCCATCAATCTTAGCTGCACCTTGCTTAATCATCCGCATTGCATCAGAAGTCGAGCTGACAAGCCCAGCTTCTTTTAGCAAGTTAGCAATCGCAATACCGTCACCAGCAGCAATCTCTAACTCTTCGATATCATCAGGGATATTGCCTTTTTGGAAGCGACTAATAAACTCTTGATGCGCAGCTTCAGCTGCCGCTTCGTCGTGGAAGCGTGCAATGATCTCTTTAGCCAGTGCAATCTTCACATCACGTGGGTTAGCACCCGCTTCTACGTCTGCTTTAAACTGCTCAATCTCAGTCAACGGACGGAAAGACAGTAGCTCAAAGTAGCGCCACATCAACACGTCTGAAATCGACATGATCTTACCGAACATCTCACCTGCAGGCTCGCTCACACCAATATAGTTGTGTGCTGACTTAGACATCTTCTTAACGCCGTCTAAACCTTCAAGCAGTGGCATCATGATCACAGTCTGTGGCTTTTGACCCGCAGATTTTTGTAATTCACGGCCCATCAGCAGGTTAAACTTCTGATCAGTACCACCGAGCTCAACATCAGCCTCTAGTGCAACCGAGTCATAACCCTGTAGCAATGGATACATGAATTCGTGGATCGCAATTGACTGACCTGAACCATAACGCTTTTTAAAGTCGTCACGTTCCATCATGCGGGCAACCGTTTGCTGTGAAGCAAGACGGATCATACCGGCAGCACCAAGCGGCTCTAACCAAGTAGAGTTAAACTCGATACGGGTTTTAGCTGGATCTAAGATCTTATAAACCTGTTGCTTATAAGTCTCAGCATTGGCAAGCACTTGCTCACGGGTTAATGGTGGACGAGTGCTGTTCTTACCACTTGGGTCACCGACCATACCAGTGAAGTCACCAATCAAAAAGATCACTTCATGACCTAGCTCTTGGAAGGTACGCATCTTGTTCAAAATAACCGTGTGGCCAAGATGAATATCAGGAGCGGTTGGGTCGGCACCGAGTTTAATTTTTAACGGGCGACCTTCTTTCAACTTCTCCAGTAGATCCGCTTCGAGTAATATCTCGTCGGTGCCACGTTTTATTTCTGCTAATGCTTGCTCTAAATCAGCCATATCGGCGCTTACTCCTGGGAGCCTAATCAAAAAAATATGGGCACTCATGTTACTTGTTAGCAAGCACAAATGAAAGTGTGTACACTAAAGGCATCAATAAGAAAGAGTGAATTTGGTATCAAGGTCAATGGGAAAGGTTATAACTTTATTTAAATTACTGCCAAAATTACATCAAATGCTCTTGTGCGGTTTAGTTTTTGTCACGCTAATCATTATTTTTTTGCCGTCCGATGATGTGCAAGCGTCCAAGCAAACGCCATCAGCAAATGGCGAATATGACGTTAATACCCGTTATGACGTGCCGCTGGCTTTTAGAAAACCAACACCACCATCGGCAGCGATGAGCGAGTCGACCCCGACTGAGCGCAATAACACCCGTATAGCCACTCACATAGAGAACGGTCTCGAACAAACCAATAAGCAGCCACTCGCTCAAGCGTCTGAGAAGCCCCTTGCTGCCATTGCTGTTACGCCAACATTAAACGAAAAACGTTTCCAAGTTAAAAGTGGCGATACTCTAGCAGCACTGTTTACTCGTGCAGGCTTAACGGCAAAAGATGTCTATGATGTCACCCAGCTCCCTAAAGCTAAAAAAAATCTACTGAAAATCATGCCTGGCGATAATTTAGTTATTGCTAAAAGTGAAGACGGCAAACTGGTTCAACTTAGGTATCATCTCGACAAAATCACCACCCTAATCGTTGATAATGCCCCAAGCGGTTATCAAGAGCACATTGTCACTAAAAAGGTTGAAGCGCGCTCTAAATTTGCCAGTGCGACCATTGAGAATAACTTCTGGAATGCAGGAGTTAACGCAGGACTGACGCCAAATCAAATCATGCAGCTAGCCACCATTTTCGGCTGGGATGTCGATTTTGCCTTAGATCTTCGTAAAGGCGATCAGTTTGCGATGATCTTTGAAGAAGAGTATGCCGATGGCGAGTTCTTAAAAAACGGTAATATTCTGGCGGCCGAATTTACCAACCAAGGCGATCGCTATACCGCGGTTAGGTATAAAGACGGTACCTACTACTCAGAAGAGGGCCGCAGCATGCGTAAAGCCTTCTTGCGCTCCCCGGTGGACTTTAAATATGTCAGCTCAAGCTTCAACCCCCGTAGACTGCATCCAGTAACGGGTCAGGTTAAGGCCCACCGAGGTGTTGATTACGTTGCCGCTGTTGGAACTCCGATTAAAGCGGCGGGAAACGGCCGAGTTATTAAGTCTAGTTATAATAAATACAATGGTAACTATGTGTTTATTAAGCATAACGATACCTATACCACCAAGTATCTTCATCTGACCAAGCGTAATGTAAAAACCGGACAATCAGTTAAGCAGGGGCAGATTATTGGTACCCTTGGCTCCACAGGCCGGGTAACAGGCCCACATCTTCACTATGAATTTATCGTTAACGGCGTTCACCGCAATCCTCGCACCATTAAGTTGCCTAAATCTGAGCCTATCGCAAAGAAAGAAAAGGCCCAATTTGCTACGCTTAGTAAGACAATGATGGCAGAGCTTGAACATAACAAACAGGTACAGATTGCAGCGCATTAGCGCTGCTGTTCTCTTTAACACTGCCAGCGTTTTTTTCGTTGCGGGCAACAAGTACCCATTAGGTTTATAGGTCCAATACGATGAATAACAGTTATTACATAGGCTTGATGTCGGGCACCAGTATGGACGGCGTTGATGCGGTTCTAGTGAACTTTGACCATGACCAGCCAAGCCTTATTGCAACTCATACAGAAGAGTTACCCCGTGCTTTACTCAGTAGCCTACAAAAGCTTTGCCTACCGGGTAACGATGAAATAAACCGCCTTGGTCACCTCGACCGCACGATGGGAAAACTATTCGCCAAGGCCGTCAATGCATTGCTTGAAAAAGCCAACGTCGATAAGTCGCAGGTCATTGCCATCGGTAGCCATGGGCAAACCGTACGCCACATGCCTAATCTTGAAATGGGCTTCACCCTACAGATCGCCGATCCTAATACTATTGCTGTTGAAACTGGCATAAATGTGATTGCTGACTTTAGGCGTAAAGATGTGGCTCTTGGTGGCCAGGGGGCACCTTTAGTGCCCGCTTTTCATCAACACGTGTTTGCTAGCCCAAACCACCCACGCATTATCCTCAATATCGGCGGCATTGCTAATGTGACGTTCTTGCCGGGTAACACTCAAGATGTCACCGGTTTTGATACAGGCCCGGGTAATGGCTTAAGTGATGCCTGGATCCAGCATCAGCTTGGACAACCCTTTGATAAAGATGGCGAGTGGGCAAAGTCAGGAACCACGGATCAACAGATGCTGCAGCATCTACTGTCACACCCCTACTTTGCACTTGCAGCGCCTAAAAGTACCGGGCGAGAGCTATTTAACCAAGCCTGGGCCGAACAGCAATTATCTGAATTTGGTCATTTAACTGAAGCAGATATCCAATCTACCCTGCTTGATTTAACCTGTTACAGCATCGCCAATGACGCTTTATTGTTATCAGATAATGCTGAGCTCTATGTCTGTGGCGGCGGAGCCTATAATTGCGAGTTAATGCACCGCTTACGCAAGCTGCTCCCAAATTACAAGGTGGTCACGACCGCAGAGCTAGGTATGGACCCACAATGGGTTGAAGCCATTGCTTTTGCTTGGCTGGCGATGAGACACCACAATGGTTTACCGGGCAACTTACCTGCGGTGACCGGCGCCTCTAGAGAAGCAATACTAGGCTCTTTCCACCCTGCAGATTAATCTATTATCCTATAAAGTTAGCGAATAGAATTAGTCTATACAATTAGCCAGTACGCTCATCTGTACTGGCTATCCTTACTGTAAAAAAACGACTTAATGTTATTTTTAATCTGCCTGCAATTCAATTTAATACAGTAACTTATGCTGTAGCTTTATCACATCACGCTTGTAGTTTTGCGATAAGGTCATCAGCAAGCTGTTATTACTGCTGATATAAGTCATCGCTCCTGAGCGTGGAATACTGCCCGATGGTAACTTCAAAATAGGCGTGATAAGCCCAGTATTGAATCGCCAAAAATTAATGAGCTGAAATCCACTACGACTCTTTCTAAAATAAACCCCTTTATCGGTTGCGACCCAGTTATAGCCTTCTCCGAAATGATTGGCACTGATCAGCTCGTTTAACTCACCAGGATTTGTCAGCGACAGCATCCACAGGCCGTTTTTACCAAGCTGGGTAAAGACTAATTTATCTTCTGCTATCATCTTGCCTAAACGCATATCGATTGGGCTTATCACCTGAGGTAAACGGTTATCAAGATAGAACTCAGTGATGCCATCTTTACTGCTTGCCAGCACCATATCATCATTCCAGCCCCAACTTGGACGGTTATGATCAAGGTACGGCGTCGCAAGAATGCTGATATTAGAGGTATTCATATCTAACACATGAATTTTATTGCCCTCATTTTTATCATCCGGTGCTAAAAAGGCCACCTTAGTGCCATCATGGGACCAGCTAGGATAAGCCACGCGGCGCTTGAGGTCTGTATGTTGCCGCCTTTGATTACCGTCTGCGTCGCTGCTCCAGATCTCGTTAAAGCCAGTTTCATTCGACACATAGACAATACGCTTAGTGATGGGTGAGTAATCAGGATTACGATAGCTGTATTCAACTTGTAACAGTGGAAAGGTTGCTGTGGGAATCGATTGTTCTAGTGCAAACGAAGCCACCTGATAGTCGCGCATATAGTTGGAGTAGACCAGCTCATCACTATGAGGGATTGAGCGCGGGTAGCTCATACCTTCCACATCTAACGGCAAGATCTGTTTATTATCAATGCCCACTATATAGCCATTTCTGACCCCTGAATTTTCTGTGCTAAAAATCAGGCGCTCACTATCTTGATGCCAACTCAGGCCACGAATATCTTCCAAGCCATAAGTTAAGCGTTGCTCCTCGCCTGTTTGGGTATGTAGTATAAAGATATCTTCCGAAATGTTACCAAATCGGCGCGCAACAGCGAGCCAACTGCCATCGGGACTAAAGGCCACATCTCGGTCTCGGTAGCTGCAATTCTCAGTACAAGATAAGCGTTTAGGCTCTTCGCCTTGGGTGAGTAGAGACAACTCATAAAGACCCGAACCAAATCCCTCTCCCCCGTCCCAGATATACACTAGGCGACCACCGTCTGGAGCAATATCGATAGCCGAACTATAGGTGTAACAATCACCGAGTTTACGAGCTTCATTACTGTCTAAGTCAAGCTGAGTCAAATAACACTTATCCTCACTGCGATGCTCTGAACCATAATACAGCGCGCTGCCAGTAGCACTCCAAACAGCTCTAATTTCTACTGTTTTTGTTGAAGTCAGTCGTTTTGGCGTTTCGGTAGGATTTTGCAGATCTTTAAGATAAAGGCTGGCGTATTTGTTATTACCACGACTGCCATACACTAGCCAACGACCATCGGGGGAAACCGCAGGGTAAAGCTCAGATCCCGCAGCAGAGGTTAAATTTTGCTTAACTGTCGGCACGTATCGAATACTGTCTTGATATAAATGATAGCCCCAAGATATTGCTATTAAAGCTAAAACTAGCCCACCAGCAAATGCCAACCTTTGATTAAACTGGGTTAAACGGCTAATCTTCAATTGAGCCTGTAAAAACAGGTCTAGCTCATCGACTAAGTCAGCATCGCTAAACTGGGGCTCAAGCAACAAACGGTAGCCCATCTTACGTACAGTCTCTATAACTTGCTCACTATCACTGCTTTGAACACTGCCTTGATTAAGCTGTTTTCGTAGATGCCAGATAGCATTAGTTAATGCTTTACTGCCAACATAGCTATTACCTTCCCAAATATTGTCTATTAGCTCTTCTCGAGTAACCACTTTAGGGTATTGCCGAGCAAGATAGCTTAATACTTCAATAAATTTTGGCTGAATGGAGACTTTGTTTGAAGGTTCGTCAGTCAATGCCGCATCAAAAAAATTAAGACTGTTATCGCTAGGGTTAACCTCACAAAGTCCTAATCTAAAAATGGCCTCTTTTTTTATTTCTCTCATTAATACTCCTGCTACCGCTCATATTTCTGTCATCAACAATCTCAAACCCGACCTAAAACTCACATCTATTCAACATAGATATTGCGATAACAACAGCACCAAAATACACGCTAAGCCAGTGAAAGTAAAAACAATAGAGATTAAATAGACATATAAACAACAAATAAACGACCCAACACCGATTGCCGTTCACTTACAAATTAATTACAAATGGTTGCAGTTGATAACCAGCAGTAGATAAATTGGAAAATCGACAGTATTCATCCCTGGAATGACGCGTTTAAATCATCTGAGATTTTACAAAAAATGATTAACGTGTTTGGGAAAATTATAAAAATAAGGACTGCAATCAATGAAATCGAAGATGAAACCTAAGATGAAACTATCAGCATTAAGCTTAGCCATCAGTATGGCTGCGCTAACCCCTTCAACCTTATTTGCAGCTGAAGCCGCAGATAAGAAAGCAGCAGATCAAGAGATAGAAAAAATTGAGGTGACAGGCTCACGTATTAAACGTGCCGACTTCGAAGGTGTCCTGCCTGTTACTGTGATTACAGCCGACGACATTGCCAACAGCGGTCTTAACTCTATTTCAGAAGTACTGCAATCATCTGTCGCTAACACGGGTGGTTCACTTAATGGTGAGAGCGATGGTTTCACAGACAGTGCTAGCTCAGTTAACCTACGTGGTATGGGCGCCAACAGAACCTTGGTTCTTATCAATAGCCGCCGTCAAGCCTCTTTCCCAAGCGCTGCAGGTGGCACCTCAAACTTTGTTGATGTATCAGACATTCCTACAGCAGCAGTAGAACGCATCGAAATTCTAACCGGTGGTGCATCGGCAATTTATGGTTCAGATGCCGTTGGTGGTGTAGTCAATATTATTCTGAAAAAAGAGTACGAAGGCGCGAAAGTTTCAGCTAAATATAATGATCCAACTCAAGGCGGTGGTGAGCAACTCGATCTGTCTTACCTGCAGGGCTTTAATACCGATAAGAGCCAGACGCTATTAATTCTTGAATACAAGAAAGTAGAGTCAATTCAAACCTACCAACGTGATGATCTTTACAGCCCAGCTTACTATGAAGATGAAGACGGTGACCTTCGCTGGGGCGCTGGCCCATATGGTGACGCTTCAGCATCTAGCTGGGCTTCATGGGTTCGTGACTACGGTAAAGTGTATACCAGCGACAAATATAGCCCTGTCGATGAAGCACAATGCACCAACCTATTTGGTGATAAAGGCATCTACACTCCAGCGGGTTCTTACGATTGTTACTATGACAAATATGCTGACCGCGGCCTGCAATCTGCTTATGACCGCGTAAACTTAGTTTTAAACTCTACTTACGACTTAAATGATGATTGGCAGCTTTACGGCATGATCAACGCATCATACAAAGAAGCCACCAAGTACAAAGATGAAAAAGGTTTCGGTGCATACATATATGAAGACGAAGCCACTGGTGCAATGAGCTACGACAAGTACGAATTTGACGATTACAACAAATTCCAGATGCGTCGCCGTATGGAGGAGTTTGACGGTCCACGTACTTACGATACCCAAAATACTAAGGCATCTGTCTCATTTGGCGCTGACGGTAATATTGGTGATTATGAGTTAGATATCTCCTGGTCAAGCAGCTACAACAAGTACGAGAAGCAAAATCATCATATGGTGAAAGCGGATGCACTGCTAGACATTGTCACTTTCGACCCAAATGACACAGATGCTGCTAAGTGGTACCCAAATAATCAGCTTACGACCGAGCAAGCGAATATGCTTATTGGTGATTCGACTAAAAATTCAGACTCTAGTATGCACCAGTTCCAGGCAGTGTTTGCCGGAGACTTAATGGAGTTACCGGCCGGAACCGCAGGCTTTGCAACTACAGCCGAGTGGGCACGTGAAAGCTATGAAGATACCCTAGATGAAGTGACTTCAAGCGGCGGTTATATCGGTATGGGTGGTACCGGTGGTAAGGGCGACCGTGACCGCGTCGCTGTAGCGGGTGAGTTACAGATCCCACTACTGGCTAATATGACGGGGGTTAGGTCTCTAGACCTATCTGCAGCACTGCGTTACGACCAATATTTAGATGATTCAGATGTAGGCGGCGCAACCACGCCACAAGTAGGCCTATCATACCGTCCGATTGATGAAGTCATGGTTCGTGCCAACTGGGGTAAGAGCTTTAGAGCACCAGACATGCACCGTTTATACGCCGGCCTCACTCGAGCTTACGGTTCTACCTCATACCCGCATCCAACCATTCCAGATGAGGTCTATGAAGATAATTACAGCAGCATAAGCTCAGGTAATGTCAACCTTGAAGAGGAAAAGGGTGAATACTGGAACTTTGGTATTGTCGCCAACATAACCGACAATGCAGACATCACGGTTGACTGGTGGAACATCGAACTTGATGGAGCAGTAAAAACGATCTCAACCGATGAGATGTTAGACGACGAAGCCAAGTATAAGCAAACAGGCAACTACACTAGCTGTGACCAAATGGATGTTGTCGGTTACCTAACAGAACTCGATGATGATGATATTGAGAACATCTCTTGTATGCGTAAAGGTCCAATCAACAGTGCTTATGAGGCATCTGAAGGTATTGATACTAGCTTTAACTACCAATTCCCAGAAACTGCTATTGGTGACTTCAAGTTTAAAGTTGCTGCCTCTTACCTAATTAAGAAAGAGTACCAGGAGCGCGTCGATAGCGAAATTGAAGAGCAAACAGAGACCGATTACTTCCCTAAGTGGAAAGGTAATGCGAGCCTAAGTTGGAATTATGAAGACTTCAGTGCAACGGTTGCTTACTACTACACTGGTGAAGCAAAAGGAACTGACACCTTTACCCTTATCGATGCCGATGGCGAAGAGTATGAGGAAGATGATTACACTGATACGCTAGATGCTTATCAAGTCGTCAACATTACCTTGAGCTACTACGCACCTTGGAGAGGTCGATTCACGGCAGGTGTTAAAAACCTAACCGATGAAATGCCACCTTTGTACGATGAGCGTAACGACAAGCATAATGACTGGCCTTTCTATGAAGATGACAACAGCAGCTACTCAAACGTTGGCCGTAGTCTGTTCATTGGTTACTCTCAGAAGTTTTAATCTCGTAGATATATAAACAAGTAGTTACCCAAACGACTTGAAGTTGTGTCTTCAGGTTGTTTGGACGTAAACCTCCCTTTTATGACGAGAAATAAGCGCCCAATGTTGGGCGCTTATCTTTATCGCCACGAACATCGTCACTATCCCTATTATCAGGAGATAAGAATGTCTCTAAACCCGCTCTTAATGAATGCCCTGATAGCCATTTGCAGCCTGCTATTATTCAGTTCAAATGCGTTGAGCAATAGCTATCAATTACCGAGTCAGGCACTGCAAAATGTGGTTGAGCAAACTAAAAATGTAAGTACTCGCTTATCTCAAGACAAACAATGGCTGGCGGTACTGACCCCAAGAAAACATTTATCAATTCAAGCACTGTCGCGCAGCGAGCGAAAACTCGCAGGCCTTAGAGTGTCTACGGCTCAACTCACACCTAGCCGAGTTAAATATAGCTATATCGCTATATCGCTTATCAATATTGCTAAGCAAGGCGCCGCAATAAAACCTATTAAGATTCATTTACCCAAGGGGATGCAAGCTGCCAGTGTGAACTTTTCGCCAGATAGCCGCTACTTAAGCTACATTGGCCTTACTCAAGCCGGCGCGAATATCTATGTTTACGACATCAAAAATGGCCACAGCCACAAACTAACGAGTCAGCGCCTCAATGCCACTTTAGGGCTTAAGTACATCTGGCAAAATGACAGTAAGGGAGTGTTTACTAACTTAGCTGTCACAGCCTCCTTGTTAGAATCAGAACACACGCCTATCGCGCCCAACATAAGCGAAACCTCTGGGCAAAAAGCGCCTCGTAGAACCTATCAAGATCTATTGCAAAACCCTCAGGATGAGGCAGAGTTCTCAGCATTAACCACCAGCCAACTGAGTTTTATCGCCCTTGATGGCAAGATCACTCCAATCGGCAAACCCGCCATCAATATTAGCTATAGCTTGTCGCCTGATGATCAATACCTGATCGTGAAGCGGATTTCTGCACCTTTCTCCTATATGGTGAAATATTACGATTTTGCGCAAACGGTTGAGCTGTTTAATCGCGCAGGAGAACAACTGCAAACCCTTGCCAAATTAGAGAGCAGTGAATATCGACCACCGGGCAGTGACTCAGTGCGAAAAGGGCTACGCATGATCCATTGGCGCAGCGATAAACCCAGCAGTCTCGCCTTTGTTAAAGCCTTAGATAAAGGTGATAGCCGCATAAAAACCGCTTATCGTGATGAGCTGCTACAGCTTGAGGCGCCCTTTACTCAACCAGCAATAGCATTAACTAAAACGCCATGGCGCATAAGTAAGATACAGTGGGCAGAGCAAAACATGGCACTTATCACAGAGCGCCAATCAGATAAAAAACAGATGCGAGTAAGTCTTTTAGATACCTCAAAAGCCAGTGATAACTCACTCGCGCTTTGGTACCAAAAGGCAATTCGCGACACTTATAAAGACCCAGGCCAATTGTATCGACAGACTGCAAAACTCAATGGTCAAAGCTTAGGCCGAGTTATCAAGCTGCATAATAACGGACTGCTACATTATGGTTTAGGGGCATCCCCTGAGGGTTACCAGCCATTTTTAAAGTCATCCCCCCTCGTTATTGATAAAACATCATTGGCAATCAATGATTCAACAACGCTGTGGCAGTCATCACCTCTACAGCTAGAAAGCATCAAATATATTGTCAACCTCAAACCACTAACACTTATCATTAGCAGGCAAACCGCTGATACGCCGTCCCACCTAGTAATGCTTAATGTCGACTCGGGGCGCGAGCAGCTACTGTACCAAAATCAAAATAAACTAAACGCCTACCAAGGCATGAGCAGGCAACTGATTAATTACCATCGTGATGACGGCCTCCCCTTATCTGGCGTACTTTATCTCCCAGCTGGCTATAGCAAAGATGACGGTCCTTTGCCGGTACTCATGTGGGCTTACCCACGTGAATACAAAAATGCAGAGGTCGCCAGCCAGATCAACTACTCGCCCAATCAATATAACCAGATTAGCCCTAAAGGCCCGGTGCCTTTCGTGGCTAAGGGTTTTGCGGTTTTCGATAAGGTTGCCATGCCGATAGTCGGTGAGGGGAATGAAAAACCTAATGACAGTTTCCGTCATCAATTAGTCGCCAACGCGAGCGCCGCCATTGATACCTTGGTCGAGATGGGAGTAGCTGACAGAGAACGGGTGGCTATCGGCGGACACTCTTACGGCGCCTTTATGGTCGCAAACCTGCTTGCGCATTCAGATTTATTTGCTGCTGGTATCGCTCGAAGTGGTGCCTATAATCGCACCTTAACGCCATTTGGCTTTCAACATGAGAAACGTAATTTCTGGGAAGCCCCTAGCCTATATCAACAAATATCACCTTTTACCCATGCAGATAAAATCGATGAACCACTGCTATTGATGCATGGTGAAATGGACTCAAACTCTGGCACCTACCCAATGCAATCGGCAAGACTATTTAAAGCGATCAGAGGACTCGGTGGCCAAGCACGATTAGTGACTCTGCCTTATGAAAGTCATAGTTATAAGGCCAAGGAGTCGATCATGCACATGCTTTGGGAGCAAGAGAGTTGGCTTGAGCAACACCTTAAAACAACCGAGCTTGTCAGGGGCAGTGAAGCCTTTAACAAGGCCAAGCCCGCTCCAACACACGTTACGTTTCATTAAGCCCCCCGAGTTTGACTCATTTGTAATTACTGACTCAAACACGGACTCACGATAAAGATAGGGTTAATTGCTCGGCTTATTAAGCCGAGCAGCCCATACCGATTGGCTAATAAACAACCCCTTGTTAACCACTCAAAGTCTTGCTGTCTATCAAGGCGTTGAGTGGGACTTCAATGCAGCAATATATTTAGCCACGTCTTCTCTTTTTTAGGATAAGCAGACTATGACTTGTTTAGATACCGCTCTACGAATATCGGCAATTTGTTCAAGCGTCATTTATGGCGCCCTGTTTAGTTCAGTCACAATGGCACAAACCGATGACCCATTTGCTCCTGTCATAGCCGCAGAGTACTTACCCAAGAATATTATCTACCTGATTGGTGATGGTATGGGGCCTGCGTATACCACAGCCTACCGTTACTATAACGACAACCCTCAAACCCAAAGAGTCGAGAAGACTATTTTCGACCAACTGTTAGTTGGCATGTCGAGCACTTATCCTGACGATGACACTGTTGTCACCGACTCTGCAGCGGCTGCGACGGCGCTCGCAACCAGCTACAAAACCTACAACGGTGCGATTTCGGTTGACCAGCAACACAGCCATTTCCCTACTCTGCTAGAAATGGCAAAATCCCAAGGGAAAACCACTGCGGTAGTGGTCACCTCGCAAATTAATCACGCCACTCCAGCAAGTTTTCTCGCTCATAATGAAAGCCGCCGTAACTACGACCAGATAGCCGACAGTTACTTGAGTAACCTTATAGATAAAAGACCAGTGGCCGATCTTATGCTCGGTGGAGGTACGCAATACTTTGTTCGTGATGACAAAGATCTCACCCAAGAGTTTCAAGAGTACGGCTACCAATACATAGACAAACTCAGCGACTTAAATAGCATCGAAGGTTTACCTGCCTTAGGCTTATTTGCACCAAAAGGCTTACCTGCCGCCATTGAAAGTGAAGATCCGCTGAGACTCACAACCATGACACGTAAAGCCTTAAGCCTTTTGTCCGCAAAAGGTGCCCCGTTTGTCATGATGGTTGAGGCAAGCCAAATAGATTGGTGTGGTCACAGTAACGATATCGCCTGCGCGATGAATGAAATGGATGACTTTGCCAACACACTAAGCCTGGTTAAACGCTATGTCGATAATCACCCAGATACTTTATTGGTCGCGACAGCGGACCATTCTACAGGCGGCCTGACATTAGGCACCGACGGCACCTATCAATGGAAAGGCCAATTGCTGCATCAAGTACATAGCTTACCAAGCACGATGGCCAAACTCATCATTGCCAGCCCCGATGTATTAAATGACTTAGCCGCATTTAGCACGTTTTTACGGCCCCATATCAGTATTGCTATCGAAGATAAAAAAATAGACGGGCTAAGAAAAAAGCTTAACTCTCGCTTATCTCACCACAAGCATGAAAAGCAAATAACTGACGACCTTAAACAAGCAATTGATAAGCTGACCTATACTGGATGGACAACAGGGGGCCACGACGCCATCGATGTACCCATTTACGCTTACGGTAAAGGCGCACTGTGCTTTAGAGGCCATAAAGACAATACCGAAATTGCCGCGACGCTTATTCAGATGGTGCAAGATGAGCGTTACAAGGTTAATTAGTCTGTCTTATCTGCATTATAATGATGAGTCATTGGCATTGGCATTGTCATTGTCAGATAATAAAATTCACTTTTTAGCTATTTACTTAACCCTTTATTTAGGACAACTTAAAGTAACAAAGTCTTATTTTAAAAGTCGACAAGCTATTTACAACAAATAGAGTCGGCTTAAAACACAAGGAACAGTTATATGAATATGACTCAAAAAATGACGGCTGAATTCATCGGCACGCTTTGGCTTGTCTTAGGTGGCTGTGGTAGCGCCGTCTTAGCCGCAACTTTCCCCGAAGTGGGTATTGGTTTTCTAGGTGTTGCGTTTGCATTCGGCTTAACAGTGCTGACGATGGCATTTGCCATTGGTCATATTTCGGGATGTCATTTAAACCCCGCGGTTTCTGTTGGACTCTGGGCTGGTGGGCGTTTTCCTGCATCAGAATTACTCCCCTATATTATCGCTCAGGTTGCCGGAGGTATCGTTGGCGCAGGTATTTTGTATCTTATCGCCTCAGGTCAAGATGGCTTTAGCCTATCGGCTGGCTTTGCCTCAAACGGCTATGGCGACCGATCACCTGGGGGCTACAGTTTAACCGCGGCACTCATTTGTGAAATCGTGATGACGTTATTTTTCCTACTGATAATTCTTGGCGCTACAGATGCTCGCGCGCCAAAAGGCTTTGCCCCTATTGCTATTGGCTTAGGGCTCACCCTTATCCACCTAATCAGTATCCCGGTTACAAACACCTCGGTAAATCCCGCTCGAAGTACTGCTCCAGCGTTATTTGTTGGCGAAGCCGCACTGTCTCAACTGTGGTTGTTTTGGGTTGCCCCTATAATTGGAGCGATCATCGCTGGCATGATTTACAAAATATTCGATGCTAAAAAATAGCAAGCGCTAAAGAAAACAGAGCCTAAATCGGCTCTGTTTTCTTTTTCAATAGTCAGCTTGGTGCTATTATCCCTTTAATCGGCGCGTTCTCCTTGTTTGAAGGCTCGCCACATTTTAAATAAAGAGATGTAAACCATGAGCAACAAAAACAAAAGCCTAAAGCAAATTACTGAAATGACGCCAGAATCTCGCTATGACTATCTTGTTGAGCAAGCAAAAGAGCACAACACACTGTGGTCATTACAAGATTTAGACGGCTGCGTAATGCTGACTACTGAAGAGGAAGATTGTATTCCGATGTGGCCAACTGAAGAAGCTGCCGCACTTTGGGCTGTTGATGACTGGAAAGATTGCCAGGCGTTATCGATCCCAGTTGATGAGTGGTTAGAGCGTTGGGTTCCTGGTATGCAAGACGACGACCTCTTCGTTGCTATTTTCCCAGTACAAGATGATTTAGGTGTGGTGATCCCACCACACGAGCTTGAAGAGCGTCTAACGCCTAAAAAGCGTCACTAATCATAAGACCGCTTATGGTAAGCCATTTAGGCTTACCATTTTTACGCTTTTATCTGCTCATAAAACGATAAAGAGAATAAAAAGTGGATACCAAACCCCCTGCACGCTCTATCGCTGATTCAGCAACACAATCAGCAACACAATGCGATATTAGCTCAACCACAGACTCCCCCCCTGCGACGCAAAGTGGACTATCTGCAACAAAAGTCACCATGCCCAAACGCCTCATTGCCCTACTCATATTTTTTGTGATGATCTCCGTGAGCGGGTTAATAGCAAAACAAGGCGTACTGTTTTGTATCCTGACCTTATTTATAGTGTTAGCCATCATAGGTAAGCAAAAAGCGGGACTTATCATGCTTAGGGTCTACACCTCATTGCAGCTCGCCGTTGTCAGCATACTACCTCTTGTGCTTTACGATCCTGACAACCTCGCAGCATCAGGACCATCAAGCTTTGCCATTGGCAGCTTCAAGGCACAGCTCCCAGACTGGCTGATATTTGGCATACTCATTTTATTAGCGATTGTGCAGGTATGGATTGCATTTACAACTAAGGTGGGACGCTACTTTAATCGAGAGATGAACCTCAACATTATGCGTTAACGCGACTTACAGATATAAAAATTACAGATATGAAAAAGCCGTCATTAGACGGCTTCTTTATATCTCGAGCTTCTACTCAATCAATTAGATTAAACAGAAAAACTCGCGCCACAACCACATGTGGTGGTCGCGTTTGGATTCTTAACAAAGAAGCGAGAACCTTCAAGGCCTGAAGTGTAATCCACTTCACCACCAACAAGATATTGCAGGCTCATTGGATCGACAACCAACTGAACACCTTGCTTCTCGACTGTAAAGTCACCGTCGTTTACTTTCTCATCGAACGTAAAGCCATACTGGAAACCAGAGCAACCGCCACCTGTTACGTATACACGTAGCTTAAGTGCGTCATTTTCTTCCTCTTCTAGCAAGGTTTTTACTTTTGAAGCCGCCGCATCGGTAAAGCGAATTGGCAAAGCATCTTCAGCTTGTTCAGTCATTACTACCTCTTAGATCTGTTTGCTGTGCAGAATTATCTAATACCTGACCATTTTGTTCAAGTATTATGCCCTGTTCTTTTTCATCCACAAGTAAATCTTGTGCATTATACTCTTGTTCCGTTTGTGAACCTTTGGTCCAACGGCTCGCAGGCACGATGACTTTGGCCTTCACTCTAGACAAGCTAAAGCCTTCAGGCAATGTAAATTCCCCTTCTAATACCTGAAAATACCTAAATTTGAATTTAAACGAGGCATCAGTCAAATCCGACAATTTTAGGGTAAGGGTTTTACCGTCTTGTAAGCCGATTAACGTCACTTCACTGCGACCCGATAACGAGCGCTTACGCTTCTCTAACTGTGTCAGTACCAATTTAATTCGATATTGACGTGGCTCAAGGCTTGGCTCAATCTCTAATGCATTAATCGCGACACCGTCAGCGATATTTTCCGGCGCCATCACACTACGATAAAATGCCAGTTCACGCTCCAGCTCATTTTGTTTCACATTTTGCTCAACAAACATTGTCTGCATGTTATTGTTAGCTTCACGCTCTAATGCTAGTTCGATATTACGTGCAGCCAAGGTTTGTGCTTGTTGCTGCAATTGCAGAATATACTGCTCTGATTTATCAGCCTTAACCTCAGCTTTAGGCAGGTAGTGCAGTTTTGCAACATCATAACTGAGCGCACCTAAAGCAAAGGACACCAGTAATAAAAGCAGTAAATAAACACTTGAGGGTCTAATTTGTCGTTCAATCACTTGCAAGCGATCGAGCCAACGATGATAATTTGGCATTAAGTAACAGCCCCTTAATAAAAAATCTCACATTTAACTATCAATGTGACAAACATACATTTTGGAAATTTCTGTGCATCAAACAATTGTTAAGAAGCGAGAGCAATTTCAAAAGTACCTACATACCGACCTTAAAGACACGCTGTCGCAAGCTAAGGTCAGTGTACAGTTATGTTTGCTCGCATTGCTATTTGCACTATTTGCGTCCGGCATCATTCTTCTTTTTAGATTATTACTGCTTTGGTGTGACACCTTCACCAAAACTCAGGTGATGAATTTTACGGATATCATCGATGACTGGCGAGTACTATTACCGCTTTTAGGCTCATTTTTAATCTGGGGTGTCGCAAAAATGGGATCTCAGCGTTATAAACGTATGGGCATCGCCTATGTGATCCACAGAGTTAAACTGCATTACGGCAAAATTCCACTGCAGTCTGCCCCTGGTCAATTCTTTCAAGCTCTGTTTGCGCTTGCGACTAATTTCTCTGTCGGTAGAGAAGGTCCTGCTATTCATTTAGGCGCGGTGAGCGCTAGTGTACTCGCCGAAAAATTTAAACTGCCAGACAACAGCGTAAGGGTGATGTGTGCCAGTGGTATAGCAGCAGGTATTGCCGCCATTTTTAACGCGCCTTTGGCCGCTGTCATATTTGTATTTGAAGTGGTGCTCAGAGAATACAAAATCCATTACTTCTTCCCCATTATGCTCTCTGCCATTTGCGGCGCACTCAGCAGCCGACTGGTGTTTGGTGATGTACATGAATTCGAGCAGATTGGCGTAGCAGTGATCCCCTTAAGCCAATATCCACTGCTGGCAGTATTTGGAGTAATACTTGGCTGCATCGCCGCATTTTTCAACGCAAGTCTTCTTAAAGTGACGGCTATCGGACAACACTGGCCGCTAATTAACCGCTTACTGCTTGCTGGAGCTGTCACTACATTAGTCGGTTTAGTACTACCACAAGCGATTGGTAGCGGTGAGCTCGCCATTGCAGAGACCATTAACCAACATCCCAGCATTCTATTTTTAAGTGCGATTTTAATCGGTAAAATCATTGCGACCATTGCCGCTATCGGCCTTGGGATCCCAGGCGGACTGATTGGCCCTCTTTATGGAATTGGCGCACTACTTGGCACCATACTGGCTTTAGTCTGTTCGCTAATGTTCCCAAGTATTGCACCCTATATTGGCCTCTATACTATTATCGGCATGACGGGCATGATGGGCGTCTGTTTAAGTGCGCCACTAGCGGCGCTTGTGGCATTAATAGAGCTGACCAACAACGCCTCAATTATTTTGCCCTCAATGTTTGTGGTGATCCCAGCCTTCTTGATTGCTCATCAAGGCTTTAATACTAAGTCCATTTTTTTTAAGCAGCTTGAAATAATGGGCTTAGGTTATAAAGTCGCACCGGTAAACCTTGGGTTGCAAAAAGTGGGCGTCAGGCACTTAATGGATAAACGCTTCGTCATCGTTTACGACAATCAAGAGCTTTTATTAGAGGTACTTAAGCGCGCCGAAGGCCGCTCTGTATTAGTTCGCAATGCTCAAGGTATTGTAGAAATGTTGCAGCTAGAGCTACAGGTACAAGATGATGCAAGCGCGTTAACGCGTCACCCAATTCAGGGATTACCCGACACCTCAACGCTCAATGAAGTGTATGCGATTCTTTCAAAATACCGACGAGGCGAGGTCTACATCTACCAGCAAGAAAGCGACAATATTGTTGGGGTAATTAACTGGGGATCACTACAAAGAGAGATCCGTTCTGGTCAGGTGTAACCTTGTCCTAAACAGCTAGCTTATCAAGCCCCCTTATTTAGTGTGTAAAGCACAATATTGGACGAATTTACTGAATAACAGCGCCTCTAGACAATGGGCTAAATTCCCGTTAGGGGTTAAATAGTTCTGCATGTATCCTCTCAGCTCTTCATGCCATCAAGGGTTTTGAAACAAGTTACAACCCAAAGACAGCATCTTTAACATATAGGATTTAATCTCACTTTCACCTATGTTCGACAATTAATTGCAGCATATTTTCGGCTAATTAATTATCAGTAAAAGAGTAAAAAAACACCCCAACAGTTCCAAGCGATGCTACGCAGCTTTTCGACAAAACGCTCAAACATTCTACCGATTACAGATTAAAAACCAATCCCCAGCATCTACAACACCTGAGAACAATAAAGCAGCAACAATCAGCGAACAATTCCCGCCTCTTACACTTTCAGCCAACAATAGAAGTAAAAACCGACATTACGTGTATTTATTCGGCATTTTCACAACTTTTTAGATCTTTTTACAGGCTAAAGCTCACATTTCTCTGTATTTTCACGAACTCAAACGCTTTCTTTTACCAATAACGACAATGAAGTACTCGAAAGCATTGATATAAAAACGTTGCAAGGTCGTAACCTGGTGCTAGCACCAAGGAGTTATCTGCAAATAAGGTAAGGCGAGTTTACTGGGGCCGCTTAACCAAGAGTAAACAACATCTCCCGATAAGGGCACGCTATGAGTGTAATAAATAATAAATTAGCAGCGCTAGTTGTGCTCTCAGCATCAGTACTTGGCTTTAGCAGTCAAGCCGTTGCAGAGAACTATCAGCAGCTGCTCAACATGTGTATTGCTTGCCACGGAGTCGACGGTAGTAATGAATTCGACTCAATCCCTAACCTAAAGGGACAGAACTCGGCATACATGGTTGGACAACTAAAAAACTTTAAAGCTGACAAACGCCAAGACAAGACGATGAGTAAAGTCGCTAAACTGTTAACCGAAGAACAGATGCAGGCAATGGCAGTTTATTTCAATACAGGTAAGGAACAAGATTAATGGCTATCGATAGACGTAATTTTTTAAAGGGCGCTGCGGCGACCTCAGTAACAGCCATGCTCCCGCTAAACTGGGCCTTTGCATCAAACCGCCCTGCCGGTATTGAGCCGTTAGACGTATCTGCGGTTAAGTGGAAGAATGTTGATGACTTACCAGGCCACTTTAAAGTACTTAACTCAAGCCCACTCAACGCATTCCCACCAGAGCATTTACTTGCGCCAGTTAAAACGCCAGCCGACGTAGCGTTTATTCGTTGGAACGGCCAGATGCCTGAGTTCGACAAGATAGATCCTGACACGTGGGAATTCACTGTTGATGGTGAGTCAATCGAAACACCTAAGACCTACACAATTGCTGAGCTTAAAAAGAAGTTCAAGACCCATACTCAACAACTTGTTCTAGAGTGTGGCGGTAACAGCCGTGAGAACTTCTATCCAAACGCTAAGGGTAACCAGTGGAGTAACACTGCGGTATTCTGTGCAGAGTGGACTGGTGTATTAATTAAAGACGTACTTGCTGACTGTGGCGTGAAAAGTGACGCAGTTTATACCGCTCACTATGGCGCAGATAAGCATATCAGCGGTAAAGGCGCAGCCATCTCTCGCGGTGTACCAATCGATGCAGCCATGAATGAAAATGGCATGATTGCATGGGGCATGAACGGCGAAGATATTCCATTTATGCACGGTTACCCACTGCGTATCGTATTCGGTGGTCGTCCTGGTTCTGTTTCACAAAAATGTGCTACGGGTATGGGCGTGAGAGATCGCGTTCACGATGGTAAGAAAATGGGCGCACCTGCTTATCAAGTCCCTAAGCACCCTGTTGCACCTGGTGAAAAAGTTGATAACAAAGACTTTAAGATCATTGAAGAGATGATTGTTAAGTCATTGATTACTTCGCCGCAAACTGGTGGTGAAATGTCACTAGGCAAAACGCTTTCAGTAAGCGGTCATGCTTGGGCTGGTATGCGAGATGTCGCTAAAGTTGAAGTCAGTTACGACTACGGCACAACATGGCAAACAGCCGCGTTAACTAAGCCTGTAAACCCTACAGCATGGCAACAGTGGAATATTGACCTTAAGCTTCCACAGACTGGTTACTATGAGATTTGGGCTCGCGCAACGGACACTAAAGGCGATACTCAGCCTATGGTTCAGCCACAGTGGAACCCGAAAGGTTACCTATTTAACGGTTGTCACCGAGTGGCAATAAGGGTCGTATAATGACAAAGACTCTGTTTACGGCAGGCTTGCTTGCCTTAAGTAGCTTAATAGGGGTTCAGGCTGCCGATGCTGTGCCAGTTAAAAGCTACCCAGTAGATCCTGTATCAGGCCTTATCATGGCACCCGGCTGGGAAATGGTGGACCAACAATGTAACGCCTGCCATACCACCTTGATTATTCCGCAGAACAAAGGTAACCGCGAAGTTTGGCGCGATACCATTCAGTGGATGATTGATACCCAAGGCTTGTGGGATCTTTCTGATACATGGGATCCGGTACTCGACTACCTCTCAACTTATTATGATGAGACAGGTATCGATATGAAGATCTTTAGACGTAAGCCATTGGAGGCCGATCAAATGCCACCACTGCCAACATCAAGCAAGGAAGGTTAAGATGCGTAATCGTTTAATTAAACAAGTCTTAGCAACCAGCTTGATATGGGCAACGACAACGGTAGCCACTGTTCAGGCCGAGACAGATACATCCTTTAAAGATACCCTTGCATTGCAAGGACTCAAGCTTGAGTCAAGCGCACTGAACTATAAAGCGGATGCGAGCAAGGGTGAAGCGCTGGCTAGCCAACGCTGTATCGCTTGTCATGGTGATGCCATGCTTGGCATGATGAAGACCTATCCCGATCTTAAAGGTCAAAAAGCGGCTTACCTATTCAAGCAGTTAGTTGACTTTAAGCGTGGCGATCGCACGGATCCCTTAATGCAAGGGCAAGCAGGCATGCTTTCAGAAACTGAAATGAAAGATATTGCTTACTACTACTCGACGCAAACCGCATCGGATTTAAGTCAGTAGCCTTAAGCGGTTGTTGAAACAAGCCTTAAGCGGTTGTCGAAACAAGCCTTAAGCGGTTGTCGAAACAAGCCTTAAGCGGTTGTTGCAATGAGCCACTAAAAAGCCCAGATAATACGATTATCTGGGCTTTTTATTAATACGTACTCAGTTAAAAACAGTTGGATATGATTAGTACTATCCAGCGGCTGCTTGCACTCTAGCGGCTGCTCTACTTCGTCTCCCAATTAGCAGAAAAAGCATAAAAGCTTATTTACCCTCACCTACATCACATTGCTGATACTTAACAACTAACTATTAGCTGAAACACAGCTAAAAGCCGGTACGTTTAATCTATCAATCAGATAGTTACGCAGTAACCCCCTACTTAAACCATCAGTTGATATTTTCAGTGATCGTTACTTGGAAGTTTACATCTAGTTAACAATGGAGGACGATAGCATTTAGATCGACTAAATTAACATTGGTGACTAATCCAAAATTTTCAACATAAAGGAGTGCGTATGCTTAAGAAGCCTCAAACACTTATCGCCCTTGCCGTGTTAGCCGCTTTATTGATTCTTTATGCAGCCAACTCCCAATTTAATCCTGAAAGCGGTATCGAAACGGTGACTAAACAACAAATGGATCCCCCCTTAGCCGATAAGCCATTAGCCACAGTTTCACAATCAGAAAAAGTCGTGTCATCGAGCGCGATACAAACTCCTGAAACATCAACTTCTGAAATACAAAACAAGAAAACCGTTGCTGCCGATCTTGCGACTGCAACAGGCTCTAGCGAAACCCAAACCAGCTTTACCAAAGTATCAGACAACCGACCGAAGAAAATGCCTAAAGACGTTGTAATCAACTCGCTAGATGAGTTAAGCAACTTATTTGATTCACTTAATTACAACACTCAAAGCTGGAGAGAAGGCAATAGGGAGGTACCTAGACTCACCTTTGAGTCAGTAAGAAAAGGTTGGGAAGAAACCACAAATAAAATCCCAGTACAACAGAAGAAAATGGTGTTTTTCCGCTTGCTTGCGCCGCTTATTCTCGTCGCAAATGAAAACATTTTATTAGAGCGCCGCCTGATTGAATCCGCTCCTTTAAATGATGCAGTGTTACAAAAAATTGCATTCAAATACAAGATAGTCAAAGACGAAGACACCCCGCTCACCGAACAGCAAAGGCAAACACTTCTAGAAGAGGTCGATATTATGCCGCCCTCATTAGTGTTAGCACAGGCTGCAGAGGAAAGCGGCTGGGCCACATCACGATTTACCGTTGAAGGTAATGCCTTTTTTGGGCAATGGGACTTCAGTGGCAAGGGGATGGTGCCCAAGCAGCAGCGTAAAGAGTTAGGGAATTACGGCTTGGCGCGTTTTGACACCCCACTGGCTTCGGTAGAAGGTTATATGCTCAACCTCAACACTAACAATGCCTATAAAAAGCTCAGAGAATTACGCGCTGGTTTACGCGCTGACAATAAACCGATCACAGGCTTAGAGCTTGCTGGAACCTTAGATAAATACTCAGAGCGAGGCCAAGCTTATATTGATGGAATCCGTCAGATGATCCGCTATAACAAGTTAGATCAAGTCGATGAAGCTTATTTAAGCGATGCCGCTCCACTCCACCTTATCTCTCGACCAGAGTAAATACATTCCAGGCAAGACAGCCCATAAACAAAAAGCCGTAAACAGTTCGTTTACGGCTTTTTCATTCACCTAAGAGCAAAGCGATTTAAATTCAGGCTTGGCTTTTACGTAAATAAGGTATTAACAGCAGCATAATACCGACGAGCAGGAATGGAATACTCAAAAGCTGACCAGCACTAAATGTCCACGTATCAGCATAGACCGCTTGCTTGACCTTAACCATCTCAATCAGGAAGCGTGAGCTAAACACTAATACTAAGAATAAGCCAAAGATGGCGCCATGCTTCTGCTTCATATCGGTCAGTTTATAGACTGCCCACAACAGAGCAAAAATAGACAGATAAGCTATCGCTTCATAAAGCTGCGCAGGATGGCGCGGCAACATATCGACACGTTCAAACACGATTGCCCAAGGCACAGTGCTTGGTAATCCCAAAATTTCAGAGTTTACAAAGTTTGCCATACGGACAAAGAAGCCAAAAATCGCTGTCGCGATGGCAAGGCGATCGAGTAAGAATAAGAAAGGTAACTTAACCTGACGCTGATAATAATACAGGGCTAAAATTGCCCCTAAACCGCCACCATGACTGGCAAGGCCTCCTTCCCAAATCGCCAATATTTTTAAGGGGTGACTAAAATAATAGGCTGGATCGTAGAACAAACAGTGAGCTAAGCGCGCGCCAACGATAATGCCAACAACACAATACATCAGCAAGTTGTCTAACGACTCTACGGGTAAGTTCTCTTTAATGTAGATACGCTTCATCACCTGAAAGCCAGACGCTATCGCAAGTGCAAATAAAATGCCGTACCAATGTACTTTTAACCCCATAAAGCTTATTGCTACGGGGTCTATATTCCAAATAAAGTGGTCCAAACTAAGCCTTCCAAATCAGTTGTTTTAAATCGAAAATATGATAACTCATGCGCAGTTTTACGCGTCAGCAAGCCTTTTGGCAAGGCTTAAGCAAAATTTGCCGCAACAGAATGTTTCTGCCCATCAACTAATTGCTATAAACGAACTAAATTAATCAGTCGTTCTGCGTTTGCTATATTTATCTGTCAATTAGATTCTGCTATAGTGCCGCCTCAGCCACCCTACATAAATTTGGGCAAATAGCATTGCTATTTACGCCCCTCAGAAATTGGAAATATAGGCTGATGACTCAGTTTCAAGGTTCGCACATTCTGTCGGTAAACCAATTAGATTTGGAAGCCGTTGAAAACGTTTTCTCCGTTGCTACTCGTATGACTCCCTACGCTTTAAGACAAAAACGTACCACGGTTTTAGATGGTGCTGTTTTAGGCAACCTATTTTTCGAACCGAGCACCCGTACTCGCGTCAGCTTTGCTAGTGCCTTTAGCCTACTTGGTGGCAGAGTGAATGAAACTGTCGGTATGGGCTCCTCCTCACTATCAAAGGGCGAGTCGCTATACGATACAGCTCGAGTACTCTCAAGCTACTCCGATGTGATTGCTATGCGTCACCCAGACTCTTTCTCTGTTAGCGAATTTGCTAAAGGTAGTCGCGTCCCCGTCATTAATGGTGGTGACGGCTCAAACGAGCATCCAACTCAAGCACTACTGGATCTATTTACCATTCAAAAAGAGTTAGCTGCTGGCGGCCGTGATATTAGTGGCATGAATATCGCTATGGTCGGCGATTTGAAATTTGGCCGCACGGTTCACTCACTTTCTCGCCTGTTATGTATGTATAAAGATGTCAGCTTCACACTCGTATCACCAAAAGAGCTAGCAATGCCTGACTCTGTGATCAATGACATTGCAAATGCTGGCCATAAGATCACAATAACAGACCAACTTGAAGGCAATTTAGATCGCGCTGATATACTCTATCTTACGCGTATTCAAGAAGAACGCTTCCCTTCTCAAGAAGAGGCGAATAAATACCGTGGCAAGTTCCGTTTAAACCAAAGTATTTAT
Source organism: Shewanella sp. 125m-1 (assembly GCF_052977065.1). NCBI lineage: Bacteria > Pseudomonadati > Pseudomonadota > Gammaproteobacteria > Alteromonadales > Shewanellaceae > Shewanella > Shewanella sp. 125m-1. The sequence goes on along the minus strand of NZ_JBRILT010000001.1, from coordinate 8,461 downwards.
ACACAACATTGCAAATCAAACACGGTGATCATGCATCCATTGCCACGAGACTCTCGTGAGCAAGCAAATGAATTGGATAACGATCTTAACGACCATCCAAATCTGGCTATCTTTAGACAAGCCGATAATGGTCTGCTGATCCGCATGGCACTGTTTGCACTGACGTTAGGTGTTGATACTCAACTTGAGCAATACGAACGTCCAGTTAATTGGTATTCACGAAAAGCTGATGTATAAATCGGCTATAGACTTTTAAGGATTAAAAATGACTCGTTCTGACGAACTATTTGAGCAGGCTAAAAAGACCATCCCAGGTGGCGTTAACTCTCCAGTACGTGCATTCTCTGGTGTAGGTGGCTCTCCGCGCTTTATCGAGAAAGCTGATGGCGCTTATATCTTTGATGCCGATGGCAAAAAATATATCGATTACGTCGGTTCTTGGGGACCGATGATCTTAGGTCACAACCACCCAAAAATTCGTCAAGCTGTATTAGCTGCGGTTGAAAACGGTCTATCTTTTGGTGCACCGACTGAACTTGAAATCACTATGGCTGAAAAAGTCATCGAAATGGTTCCATCAATTGAACAAGTTCGTATGGTGAGTTCTGGTACTGAAGCAACCATGAGTGCTATCCGTTTAGCACGTGGTTTCACTAACCGTGACAAAATACTTAAGTTTGAAGGCTGCTACCACGGCCACGCTGACTGCTTGCTAGTTAAAGCCGGTTCTGGTGCACTAACTCTGGGTCAGCCTAGCTCTCCAGGTATTCCTGAAGATTTTGCTAAGCACACCCTAACTGCAACTTACAACGATCTAGAATCAGTTAAGGCTATCTTCGAGCAATACCCAGAAGAGATCTCTTGTATCATCATCGAGCCTGTAGCAGGCAACATGAACTGCATTCCGCCAATCGACGGTTTCTTACAAGGTCTACGTACAATCTGTGATCAGTACGGCGCACTGATGATTATCGATGAAGTCATGACAGGTTTCCGCGTATCTAAGAGCGGGGCACAAGGTCACTACGGCGTAACACCAGATCTTACTACGCTAGGTAAAGTGATCGGTGGCGGTATGCCAGTCGGTGCTTTTGGTGGTCGTAAAGATGTGATGCAGTTTATTGCGCCAACAGGCCCAGTTTACCAAGCAGGTACCCTATCTGGTAACCCAATTGCGATGTCTGCAGGTCTTGCACAAATGGAAGCACTTTGTGAAGAAGGCGTTTACGAGCAACTAGCAGCTAAGACTCAGTACATTGCTGAAGGCTTTAAAGCGGCGGCTAACAAGCACGGCATTCCAATGGCAATCAACTACGTTGGCGGCATGTTTGGTTTCTTCTTCACTGATGAGGAAACTGTGACTAACTTTGCCCAAGTGACTAAGTGTGACACAGCGCGGTTTGCTGAGTTCTACCACCTAATGCTAGATGAAGGTGTTTACCTAGCACCTAGCGCTTATGAAGCAGGTTTCTTATCACTTGCTCATGGTGAAGAAGAGCTTGAAGCAACACTGGCAGCAGCTGACCGCGTATTTGCTAAACTAGCAAAAGCGTAATCAATAAGCTTAAGCGCTGTAGACTAAACGTGTAAAACGACACTTTCACAGCGAGCTCAATACAAAGGAACACTTGGCTAAGTGTTCCTTTTTTATATCTACTATTTACGACATGCCATACAGCGAGAAGCGATTCCAATTATTTCGCTATCATAATTTACAGCTATAGCGTGATTTAGCTAACCCTTCTGCAAAATAAGTAAAAGCTTAACTTAGTTAAGGTAAAAACCTAGATAAAATCAAAAATGCAGAATTAATCACTACAGCAAGCCTTTACACCACCAATATCACACTTTAAAACAAAATAAGAGCGACTTAACAGTTGTCATACGTCTATTGCTGTGGTTTGATCTCGCCGCCTAACCTTAAAATAAACTTAATTTGGTGTATTCCGTGTCAGTTTAGGTACGCCATAACATCACCAATGTGAGTCGCCCTATGTTGTACGCATTTTTAATTTCGCTAGCAGTACTTGCTCTGTTAAGTATTGTGTTTGAAGAGATAACCCACCTCAATAAAGCAAAAACCACACTTTTCTTTGGCTGCATCTCCTGGATTGCCTTATTTATGGCCGCTGGTGATCCTACTCATGAGAAAATCATTGAACATCAGCTCAATGAAAATCTACTCGAGATTGCTACTCTCTGGTTATTTTTAATGTCGACAATGACCTTTGTTGCTTATCTCAACGCCAAGGGCATGATTCAAATATTGGTACAGAAGCTATTTCCACAGCGAGTTTCAGTGCGATTACTGATGATCCAAGTAGCCTTATTCTCGCTTGTGCTATCTGCAATTTGTGACAACGTTACCGCCACCTTAGTATCGCTGGGCTTGCTAACAACTTTTAAACTTGAAAAGCAGATGCGCCGCCGCATGGCAGTACTTATCATTTTTGCGGTCAATTCCGGCGGTGTCGCCTTGATAACGGGTGATGTCACCACCTTGATGATCTTCTTAGGCGGCCATGTGCGTATGTCTGAGCTACTGATGCTATTTGTGCCAGCAGCCGTGAGCGTGATGTTGTTAGCCGTATTGTTTTCATTAAAAGCTGAGGGTGAAGTCTGTACCAGCCCTATCACCAAGCAGGTTCGTTCCGTCGATGTGGTTATTGCGGTGATTTTCTTTGCCACTATCATCATGACCATGGCGCTCAACATCCTATTTGGGATCCCGCCAGTTCTGACCTTCTTAACTGGTCTTTCAGTAATGTTCTTAGTTGGTCATACAACGAGAAGTGATAAAGAGGAACTACAAATTCTTGAGTACATTCGCCAAGTTGAATACGACACACTACTGTTTTTCTTGGGCATTTTACTATTAGTTGGCATGCTTAAAGAGATAGGAACCTTGGATCTGCTCACCCAAGTGTATTCTCAATTTGACCCTAATATCTCTAACTTTGTCGCAGGTATAGGCTCTGCACTGTTAGATAATGTCCCGTTAACGGCAGCACTACTTAAAGCCGAACCAATACTCAACACACCAGAGTGGTTAGGGCTCACTTACGCTGTAGGTGTTGGTGGTTCGCTACTGGTGATAGGCTCTGCAGCGGGAATTATAGCGATGAGCAAGGTTAAGGAGCTTACCTTTGTCAGCTATCTTAAATATGTCCCAGCGTTGACCCTTTGTTACAGCGTGGGCTACGGTTTAACCCTATTTTTGGCGTATCATCTATATGGTTAACAGCTAACCTTTTGTATTTTAGCCCGAAAACCAAAAGGCCTAACAATGTTAGGCCTTTTGTTGCTGTAATTGAATGCTGTAATTGCCTGTATCGGTATAAGCTTTAAATGGCTGGGACCTTAAACTCCGTACCTTCAATAGCAAGCACTACATCCCTTGGCCTTATCTCAACGATTGTCAGCTTACCTTGAATGCTATCGCCTTCTTGCAGCTCAGCGCCATCAACGTTTAGCCAACGGTTATCAGGCACGCTCGAGTAGACATGGGCATTAATATTAAATTCAGGTACTTGTAACTGTAATCCCGCAGGTAATTGTCCATATTTGGGGATAGCATCTGACTTGGGTGTCGTTGGAATCGGATCTAGCTTTTCCTCCGTCACCGGACTTGCAACCGCATTTTCACGTTCAACATCTTTAAGCGCCGCTTCAAACGCCGCTAACAAGTTATTATTGTTATCAGCTGGCTTTTCACGCTCTAGACCAACATCATTTGCTGCGTATTCAACTTGATACTTCAAAGACTCAAGCAGCTCATCGCCACGCTTATTGCTATGCGCCCCTAAAATAATCGGCTCATCAGCACTCAATTGCTGTGATGATGTCTGCGTCCCCTGCCTTGAAGAGTTCTGGTTTATTCTCGCTTGCTGCGAGCCACTGTGCTCTACACTCTCTTGTGCACTAAGCAATGCAGCCATTAAGTCATTAGATTGCGGCTTTGAGGTCACAAATTGAGTTTGGTTCGCACTGGGTGACTGCCCTACATTGCGTACAGTTGCGGCTTGGGTCTCAAAAGCCTGAGCCACTGGCAACGCCACCTTTCCCGCTAAGCGGACTTCAGAGATAAGCTCGCCGCGACTTGATTCTGGTTCTGGTTCTAGTTCTGATTGTAATTGTAATTGTCGTTGTGGCTGTAGTTGTGATGATGCTTTGGCTGAAACTGGTTTACCGTTCACGCCTAAGGTTTGCACAACCGCTCCAGCTTCTGGATATAGCACGCGGCTTAACAGCCAGGCCGCTAGAATCATTAGCAATAGTGAACAGGTAAAAATAACAGCAAACCTTGCACTCTTGCTCGTCTGTCTTTCTCTGTACTGCGCTCTTGGAGTCAATACAACATCATGTGTTATCGCTTGAGACTGCTGCTTATCTCGCGTCACTGCATCGAGTAAAATCGACATTAATACAACCTTTTGTCTTGGCCTAAACGCGGGCCGGCATCACTTAAATATAAGTTGATCTGTACAAGCGTTTGCGCACCTGCGATACCATCAGCAATCAAACCATGTTGGCGTTGAAACGCCTTTAACTTTTGCTCTAACTCTGGATCAAAGCTGTTTACTAATCGAGGCGAGGTGTCGGTAACACGCGCTAAACTGTTTTCTAGCCACTGGATTTGGGCTTGATTAGCTAACAGTCCAATCTCTTTTGGCTGATTCTTTGGCGCTTGCCACAAGATCTCGAAGGTACCGGTAAAGTGACGGTTAAACCAGTCTCGACTTACCCATAATTGTTGCTCATCAAGTTGTAGCAAGATTTGATCACCCTGCCTTGAAACCACTGTGCCATAGAAAGCTTGCTGATTATCATCAGCTAAATACACCACAGCAGGATAATTAAGGCGGACTAAAGAGTGCCAATTACCTTGCTGCTGGAAACAATCAAGCCCCTGCTGTTTTGCAGCCTGACATGCAGATAAACCAATATAAGGCACCTTGCCCCACAAACCTAAAATGCTGGCATAAGCGGTATCAATATCACGACTTTCAGAGATAGCAGTATTGAGTACACGCTGGCTACTGCTTAACTGGCGGCGACTGTCCTCCTGTTTAGTCATGCTGACATCAGCCACTGCCGCAGTTTGTGTGGCTTCAACACTTGAAAAAGCGCTTGGCAAGCCACTTGAGCCTGATGGACTAAACAGATAAAACGCAACACCAAAGGTTGCAACAAGCGATGCAGCGACTGCAACAGGCAGTAATACACTTTTTTTCTCAGGCTCTTCACCTAAGACTTCAGCCGATGCTAAGCGCACCATCTTATTATCAATCGGCACTTTAGATTGCGCGTAGCTGGCCATAAGTGCCCTCTCACACAACAAGTTGATTAATCTTGGAATACCGCCGCTGTACTTGTGTAACGCCTTGATTGCGCTTTTGTGGAACAGCGGCTCATGACGTCCAGCCACTTGAAGTCGATGCTGCACATACAAGGCAACCTCCTCAAGCGTTAGCGGCAATAAATGATAACGAGCAGTAATTCGCTGTGCTAACTGACGCAGCTCTTGTCTTTTAAGTAATTGCTGTAGTTCTGGCTGCCCGATCAAAATCACTTGCAGTAGTTTTTTGGTATCAGTCTCTAGATTCGTCAACAGCCTTAACTGCTCAAGTACTTCGGCTCGAAGGTGCTGCGCTTCATCGATGATCAATACCGTATTGCGGTCTTTGCTGTGATTATCAAGCAAGAACTTACTGATTAAGTCTGTAAGCTGCTTTAGGCTTGGGTTGTCGCCATAAACAATGCCGAGCTCATCACACAAGGTTGCCAGTAATTCAGACTCGGTCAATGACGGGTTTAAAATAAATGCCGTATCGGTATTATCTGGAAGCTGCTGTAACAAACAACGTGAAACGGTGGTCTTGCCGGTACCTACTTCACCCGTTAGCAATACAAAGCCACCGGTTTCACCTAGCCCATAGGTAAGATGGGCTAAAGCCTCTCTATGGCGATCACTCAAAAACAGATAGTGAGGGTTCGGCGCGATAGAAAACGGATTATCATTTAAGCCAAAGAAAGCCTTATACATGCGAGCTTTTATCCTTTTAAAACCTGTAAAGCCAACCACAAGTGATGGGTTGGATTGTTTATGCACACGAGTTAGAGTGCGTTTAGAGATGAATTGCCAATTAATACTTTTAACCTGCATTCGCCAACAAACGCGAGCGTTTCACTTCGACTTAAGCGCTAGCATGAGCACAAACCATAAGCATAAACGTAGAATTAAGACTCACGTTAAAGCCAAGGGCTATGCTTGTCAAAATTTGCTTTAACTTATTCAGCTAAAGTAAGCTCAATATCAAATTGAGACGCATATCTTGCCAGTAATCGTCCCATATTCGCTATCATAAGCCCTAAAGGCACAATCGTTCCGTGCTACACTCCCACCTAAGTTACTTAGCGAGAAACCTTGTGAAAATTTACCTAGTTGGCGGCGCCGTCCGCGACACATTACTCAACCTAGATGTGAAAGACCATGACTATATGGTGGTTGGCGCAACACCGCAGCAGATGCTTGCACTTGGTTACAATCAAGTAGGTAAAGACTTCCCGGTATTTTTACACCCTAAAACGGGGCAAGAACATGCGCTTGCACGCACTGAGCGTAAAACGGCCGCCGGTTATGGTGGTTTCAGTGTTGACGCTGCACCGAACGTGACCCTAGAGCAAGACCTGCTCCGCCGAGATTTAACCATTAATGCTATCGCCCAGGATGACGATGGGAAGTTATATGACCCATATAATGGCGTAGCGGATATAGAAAAGCGCATTTTAAGACACGTATCAGATGCATTTATCGAAGATCCGTTGCGAGTACTTCGCGTTGCACGCTTTGCCGCTCGCTTCCACTCTCTTGGGTTCACTATTGCGCCTGAAACCATTAATTTGATGACTAAAATAAGCCAAAGCGGTGAGCTTGAAGCCTTAACGGCTGAACGTGTCTTCGTCGAATTAGATAAGGCATTAGCCACCGATAGCCCACAAGTATTTTTCAAAGTATTAAGAGCTTGCGGCGCACTTGCAGTGCTATTTCCTGAGATTGAAGCCCTATTTGGCATTGAACAACCTCAAAAATGGCACCCAGAGATCGATACCGGCATTCACACTTTAATGGTACTTGAGCAAGCTGCTAAGCTGACAAAAGATAACGCTGTAAGGTTTGCTGCACTGGTACACGATTTAGGTAAAGCCCTTAGCCCGAAAGAGCATCTACCTAAACATTATGGACATGGCCAAAAGGGCTTACCACTCATTAAAGCGCTCTGTTTACGCATTCGAGTGCCTAATGAATATCGCGATCTTGCACTCTTGGTTAGCGACCAGCATCAAAATATTCATAACATAACCGAGCTTAGAGCCGACACCATCGTCAAACTATTTGATAAAGCAGATTTTTGGCGTAAGCCACAACGTCTACTGCAACTACTTATCGCTTGCGAAGCCGATAGTAAAGGTCGAGCGGGATTAGAATTAACCCCTTACCCTCAGGCGGATTACCTTAAGCAGTGTTTTTTAGCGGCTTCAGCTGTTGAGGTTAAGTCTATCATAGAGCAAGGCTATAAAGGCGCGGCGATCCGAGAGCAATTAAATATCGCTAGAATTATGGCTGTTCAGGCCATCAAGGACTTACACTAATTTTAATATAAATAAAAAACTCATCAAAAGTTCATACTTTTGGTCTAGAATTAGAGTTGTGTTAAATATGTATAATTTACACTTAGCTTGCAGTTGCGGTAATTTTCGCTAAGTTATTCAGGCCTTAGCGTTAAAATGCATAGCAAAATTTTTTGTCTGTGACATAATTAACCAGTTCAGTTGTCATGTGCAGCTGTACTTATTTAATCCAACCTAAATAAAGGGAATTCCCGATGAATAAAAAAGTACTTTTGATTGCTGGTGTAGCAATGACTGCCCTTCTAGGTGGCTGTGCAAACACTACTGCTCTTGAAGAAAGCGTTGCAAACCTAGGTAACAAAGTTGACCAGCTTTCAGCTGAAGTTAGCTCTCTAAAGTCAGATCACGCTAAAATGTCTGCAGACATCAACGATGCAGCTGCTGTAGGCGTTGCTGGTCTTGCTGAAGCAGAACGTGCTAACGCGCGTATCGACAACATCGCTTCTTCTTACAAGAAGTAATATGTTTGGAATTTGGCCTAATTTTTATTCAGGCTAACTCCCAAGGCTTGGTTTCAGGTATTGCACTTGACCAAGCCTTAAATTTATCTGCAGTATCATTTTCCCAGCAAACCTCCCAACAGCTAATTACTATCCATTTACCGCCGCCTAAAACAAAACGTTAGCGCTAGTGTGTGATATCAATGCAGTCATGAAAGTGCAGACAATAAAAAAGCGCCAATATGGATAATTCCGTTCACTTAAGGTGAACGGCATTTTTATTTTTGGCATACCGTTGAGGCCTTGGTTTTACTGTTCTGGGGAAAGTT